>NZ_JABXWS010000067.1:0-64291 GCF_015594425.1 Novosphingobium sp. HR1a | reverse complement strand
TTTTCAACGCAAAGGCCGGATTTGCGCGGGTTTGGCACGATCATGCCCGGAAACGCATGGCCCGGCCGTCTCCGGCCGGGCCTTTTCGCGTCAGAGCACGATCACGAAGTCCGGGTTGGAGACCGCGAAGACCGCCTCCCGCTCCGGCGCGGGCGGATAGATCCACACGCCGTTGATTTCCTGCTTCAGCTTCTTGCCTTCCGCCCGGGTCAGGTGGACCTGCCGGTCCCAGCCCTCCGTATAAAGGGCACCCCATGCGCCGAGGTCGAGACAGGTCACGTACTTGGGCTGGCTGTAGGGGTGGAGGTCCAGCCCCACCAGTTCCGCAGCGGCATTGTGGCCCGCCACCCGGCCGAGGCTCAGTGCGTGCTGGCAGGACATGACGGTGAAGTTGCCGATATCGTCGGTCGCCGCTTTCACGGTGTCGCCGGTGACGAAGATGCCCGACGCCTCGGGCGCGCGCAGATAGACGTCGCCGAGCACCCGGCCGGTGGCATCATGCTCTCCGGGCACCTGCCCTGCCAGCGGATGAGCACGCATCCCGGCCGACCACACGACGGTCGCTGCATCGATCCGCGATCCATCCGAAAGCGTGACCCCGCCTGCGTCCACCGCCGTCACCCGCACGCCGGGGCGCTGCTCGACACCCAGTTCGTCAAGGGCGCCCCGCACGACCACGGCCGCATCGGCGCCCATCTCGGCGGCGATCTGTTCGGCCGGGTCGACGATGACGACGCGGATCGGCGCATCCTTGCCCAGAATGGCGCGCAACCGTTCGGGCATCTCCGCCGCGCCTTCGAGGCCGGTGAAGCCGCCGCCCACCACGACCGCCGTACCGCGTGCCTCGTCGGTGCGGGCAGCCAGCAGCCCGAGGTGCTCGTCCAGCCGCTGCGCCGAGTCCAGCTGATCGACATCGAAGGCGTGATCCGCAATGCCCGGGATCGGCGGAGTCGACAGGCGGCTGCCGGTGGCCAGTACGAAGCGGTCCCAGGCGATCGTCTCTCGCCCGCCGTCGCCGCGCAGGATGGTGGCCTGCTGCGTGGTCGCGCCGATCGCCTCGACCAGACCGGCCACGTACCGCGCGCCGACCGCCGCGAGCAGGGCAGAAACGTCGGGGTTCATGTTCTCCAGCACGGCTTCATAAAGGCGCGGACGGATCACCATGGTCGGGCTCGGCGAGACGACGACGACTTCCACGTCGTCCTCCCGCCCTGCAAGCGCAATGGCGCGGGTTGCCGACAGGGCGGCCCAGACTCCGGCGAAACCGGTGCCGGCGATCAGGATGGTCTGCTTGCTCATCGATCTTCTCCTCTTGTGCGCCGGACGCGGCTCATCGTCCCGACAAGCGCGAGGTCTGCGAAGGCAGCGCGCAAGTCGGCGCTTTCCCGGTGCGTCCGGCAGGACGCCGAGAAAGGTGTTCAGGAATGCGGGTGAGAAAGGCTCAGATCATGAAGGACCGTCCCGCCGGGGACGGCCGATGCGTGCGGTGCGGGTGGTCTGGCGATCGCCCGCCCAGTCGCGGAAATCGTTGAAGAATGTCTCGGGCGCCTTGCGGCCGAAGCGGCTCGCCACGTCGCCCAGGGTCTGCGCGGCAAGAGCATCGCGCATCGCCTTCTCGGCCTGGAGCATGACAGCGTGGACGGCGCAAGTTCCGGCGGTTGCCCAGCCGGGCGCATCGCCGCCGAACAGGGCGCAGCGGCCGCGCACCTCCTGACAATCGAACAGCGGCTTGTCGCCTTCGATCGCGTCGATGATCTGGAGGAAGGTGATCTCGCCCGCCGGCCGCGCGAGCCGGTAGCCCCCGCGCACGCCTTCGCTGGCGGCGACGATGCCGGCTTTCTCCAGCTTGGGGAAGATCTTCGCCACGAAGCTGGGCGAGATGCCCTGGATCTCGGCGATCTCCCGGCTGCTGAGGGCGCGGCCGTCTTCCACCAGCCAGAGCAGACCGTGGATTCCATATTCGACGCTGGTGGTGATGTGGGCCATGAACGCGGAGTTACTCTGTCTGCGTTAAAGCGTCAAGCATATAACGACGATAAATCTGGTCTGCGTTTATCGTGCAATCATGCGAAAAGGGGCGAGCCTTTCGGCCCGCCCCTTCCGGCAGCGTTTGCGGCGGGGCTTTCGCGTTCAGGCGCGAGCCTTGCCGAAAGCGACGATCTGCAGCAGGCCGCCGGCGATCGCGATGTTCTTGAAGAAGTGGATGAACTGGTTCTGGTCGGCCAGGTTGTTGTGGAAGAACGCGGCGGTGGCGAGGCTGAACAGCGCGATGACGGTGGCGACCGCACGGACCTTGTAGCCCGAGATCAGCAGCGCGCCGCCGACCACTTCGACGAGGATGGCGCCAGCCAGCGCCACGGCGGGGAGCGGGAGGCCGACCGAGGCGATGTAGGCCATCGAACCGGCGGGGTCGGCGATCTTGGACAAGCCGCTGATGATGAAGATGGCGGCGATGAGAACGCGGCCGACGAGCGGCAGCCAGGCTTCGAGGGTGCTGGCGGTGTTGGCGGGAGCGACGGGGGCGGTGTCGATGGTGGTGATGGTCATGGCGGGAACTCCTGGGTGATCGGGGGCAATACGGTGACGACGGGCGTGTCGTCCTGACGCCCCCCAGATGCGCTCGATCAGGGTTCCGAAATAGTGGGATTAAACGCGATCATATGTTCGAATTATGCGAACATATGTTTTCGTGACCGCTCTTCAAATATGTCGTCATGCCCGCGCAGGCGGGGACCCTGCTCGTGTGCTCTCCCGTTGCGCAATGGGGTAGGTCCGCAGATGGGTTCCCGCCTTCGCGGGAATGACAACGAGAGGGTGAGATTGCGCGCGCCGCCCTAAGCGCTCGCCGGGGCCGCCGCGTACAAGGTGATCTGCGTGTGCAGCCCGTCCTCGGAAGACTGGCCCACCCAGACGTCGAACGCGCCCGGCTCCGCCAGCCGCCGGTTGCCGGCGCCGACGAATTCGAGGTCCGTGCGGGACAGGGTGAAGCGCACGGTGCGGCTCTCGCCCGGCTCCAGGGTGACGCGCTCCATCTTCTTGAACTCGCGGATCGGACGGGTGCGGGAGGCGACGCGGTCGCGGGTGTAGAGCTGCACGATCTCGCTGCCGCGCCGCTTGCCACTGTTGGTCAGGCGCGCGGTGATCGAGACGGTGCCGTCCCAGCGCAGGGCGGGGTCGGAAACCTGCAGCTTGTCCAGCGTGAAGCGGGTGTAGCTCAGGCCGTGACCGAAAGGGTAGCGCGCGCTGTTGTCGGTGGTGGCGTAGCGGGCCTTGTACTCGGTGCTGCCGTTGGGGACGGTCGGGCGGCCGGTGGATTTGCGATCGTAGAAGAACGGCTCCTGCCCCGACTCCCAGGGGAAGCTGACCGGCAGCTTGCCCGAGGGATCGACCTTGCCGAACACCACGTCGGCGATCGCATTGCCCGCTTCGGAACCGAGGAACCACGTCGCCAGCACGGCGTTGGCGTTCGCCACCCCGTCATGGATCGCCAGCGCACGGCCGTGACGAAGCAGCACGACGGTCGGCTTCTTCACCGCCGCCACCGCATCGGCGAGCGCCTGCTGCGCGGGCGGGATCTCGATCACGGTGCGCGACTGCGCCTCGCCCGACATGTCCTGCGATTCCCCGAGGGCGAGGATCACCACGTCGGCCGCCTTCGCCGCCTTGACCGCCTCCTCGATCCCGCCGTCGGTGGGGCCGTGAATGGCGCAGCCGGCCACGACGGTCAGCTGGTCCGGATCGACCATCGCGCCGCGCAGCCCGCTGGCCACGTCCACGCCCTTGTCGGCATCGCCGTAGAAAGCCCAAGGGCCGTAGAGGTTCGCCTTGTCATCGCCGAACGGACCGATCAGCGCGATCTTCTGCTTCTTTCCCTTGTCGAGCGGCAGCACCCCGTCGTTCTGCAGCAGCACGATGGAGCGCGCGCCCGCCTCGCGCGCGAGTTCGCGGTGAACGGGCGCGCCGATGCGCGATTTCTCCGCCGCCTCGTCCAGCGAGCGCCAGGGGTTGTCGAACAGGCCCATCGCCATCTTGACGTAGAGGATGCGCCGCACCGCCACGTCCACCGTGCCCATCGGCACCGCACCACTCTTCACGAGGTCAGGCAGATAGCGGATGTAGAGGCCGCTCTGCATCGACATATCGACCCCCGCCAGCACTGCCAGCCGCGCGGCGTCGCGGTCATCCTCGGCATAGCCGTGGGCGACCAGTTCCTCGTCGGCGGTGTAGTCCGAGAAGACGAAGCCGGTGAAACCCATCTCGCCGCGCAGGATATCGGTGAGCAGGGTGCGGTCGGCGGTCGCGGGCACGCCGTTGATCTCGCTGAACGCCGCCATCGTGGTGAGCGCGCCCGCAGCGAAGGCGGAGCCGAAGGGCGGCAGGTGCGTCTCGCGCAGGGTCTCGTCGCTGATGTCGACACTGCCGTATTCCAGCCCGCCCGCCACCGCGCCATAGGCAGCGAAGTGCTTGGGGCAGGCGAGCAACGAGTCGTCGCGCCGCAAGTCGCGCCCCTGGAATCCGCGCACCCGCGCGGCGGAGAGCAGCGCGGTCAGCGTCACGTCTTCTCCGGAGCCCTCGACCACGCGGCCCCAGCGCTGGTCACGCGCGACATCGGCCATCGGCGCGAAAGTCAGGTGCAGGCCCGCCGCCGTCGCCTCCAGCGCCATGGCGCGCGCGGTGCGCTGCGCCAGCACCGGATCGAAGCTGGACGCCTCGGCCAGCGGCACCGGGAAGATCGTCTTGAGCCCGTGGATCACGTCCCCCGCCAGCAGCAGCGGGATACCTAGGCGACTGTCGTTGACCGCGATCTCCTGCGCCTTGCGCGCGCCCGCCACGCCGATACCGTTGAACAGGCAGCCGACGCGGCCCTTGCGGATTTCCTCCGAGAGCTTCTTCACGTCCTGGATGCCGGCCGCCGGGTTGGGCGGGTTGAAGGGGCGGAAGGCGTCGGCAAGGCAGGTCATCTGCCCGGCCTTCTCCTCGATCGTCATCTTCTTGATGAGATCGTCTACCCGCGTCACCTCTTCGGCGGCGAGAGCCCTGAACGAGAAGCCCGATGCGATGGCGCTGGCGATGATACCGGAAAGAACGGTGCGGCGGTCTGGGTTCATGAACTCTTGGCTGTTGGTGCGTCGGCTTGCCCCCGTCAAACCGCGGTAGGGCATTTTGTTGCATTGCGGCAAGGCCCGGGCGCGCGCCATGGCTTCGGATCACCCTGCCCCCGCGCCACCTCGTCGTACGGCGACACCGGGTTGACGCATCGCGCCGCACGATGCACAAGATATGCGAATAATTCGCAATAGCATATCTTGAGGCACGCGCATGTACGACTTCCTCGACCGGCCGGTCACCGAACTCGACAACGACGGCCGGTTCCTGCTCTGGGCCATGCGCGGATGGGCGCATTCGGCATCCAAGGGCAATTGCCCGGCGCAGTCGTTGGCGCGCGCCTTTGCCGGATACAACGCCGCCGCCGTCCTGCCGGACTTTCACATGGCGATGGCGCTCGTCAGCCGCCGGGCATCCGAAAGGATCATGGTCGCGCCGATGGGCTGCCACCGCATCTGCGAACATGAGGCGTTGCTCCTTGCACTTTGGCGCGATGTCGGTATAGGCCGCCGCGAAAACGTGCGCGCGACTCTCGCGCATGTCGTGCCATGCGACACGGTCGCCGCGGTCGCCCAGGCCATGAGCCGCGCAAGCGCCGCGATGACCATCGCCGGCTTCGGCATTGCACTGATAAACCCGCCCGCGTGACCCATTCGATGAACCAAGGACTGACGTTGATGAACGATAGCAAGGCAGAAGCCGCCACCCTGGACAATTCGGCGGCTCCTGCGACCGTTCTGGAACCCACTGGTGCGCTGACCGTGGAAACGGTGCTTTCGGTCCATCACTGGAACGAGCACCTCTTCAGCTTCAAGATCACGCGCCCGGCCTCGTTCCGCTTCCGCTCGGGTGAGTTCATCATGATCGGCCTGCAGGGCGACAACGGCAAGCCGCTGCTGCGCGCCTATTCGATCGCCAGCCCCTCGTGGGCCGAGGAGATCGAGTTCCTCTCGATCAAGGTCGAGGACGGCCCGCTGACCTCGAAGTTGCAGCTGATCCAGCCGGGCGACCAGATCTACCTCGGCCGCAAGCCGGTGGGCACGCTCGTCACCGACGCGCTGACGCCGGGCAAGCGCCTGTTCCTGTTCGGCTCGGGCACCGGCCTCGCGCCGTTCCTCTCGCTGATCCGCGATCCGGACGTCTACGAGATGTTCGAGCAGGTCGTGATCGTCCACTCGGTCCGCCGCGTCGCCGACCTCGCCTTCCGCCAGGAGCTGGAGAGCCAGCTGGCCGGCGACCCGCTGGTCGAGGACCAGGCGCTGGTACAGCTGACCTACGTGCCGACCGTCACGCGGGAAGAATTCCACACCACCGGCCGCATCAACGTGCTGATCGAGAACGGCCGCCTGTTCGAGGGTCTGAAGGGCGAGGCCCGCATGGACCCGGCGACCGACCGCGTGATGCTGTGCGGCTCGATGGCGATGAACAAGGACATCGCCGCGATGCTGGAAGGTCTGGGCTTCGTCGAAGGATCGAACAACAAGCCCGCCGACTTCGTGATCGAGCGCGCGTTCGTCGGCTAAGCGACGACTGCTGTGATGCGAGAGCGGCCTGCCCGAAAGGGCGGGCCGTTTTTGTTTGGGTGCGCGCTGATGGTGCCGATACAGTCCGTCATCCCAGCGAAGGCTGGGACCGCTCTCGTCACGTCGCGGCGTCTCGGCGAGGCTGGGATGAAGATGGTGTTTGAATGACGACTTCGAGTGGGAAGTGGACTCAATCTAATCCGTTCGGCAGCTTGGCTCCACACCAAGGGCAATACGAAATCCCGATGATCGAACTTCCACCGTCATGGATAATTAGCCCGTAACTATCTGCTTGATAGGAATAGTGGATCAAGGAGTCCGGGCAATCAAAACGGTCTTCATGATCGTCGCAATTATTCTCGATATTAGATCGCATCATTTCGCAACAGTGTTTAGCCATACTTATGGATTTCCTATTTCGCGAATCCTCGCAGAGGATGGTTATTTGGCATTCCTTCTTCGTTCGCGAGCCATCCAAGCGCCGATACTAACCACTCTTTGCGAAATTTTGACAACATCGAGAAGTCGTACGACGCGGCCTCATGTCCGTAATGGGGCGGCACCGGAATGCCCCTATTCTGGCTTTCGGGTGGTAAACCGCCTGCGAGCTGGCCCACCCCGTCCGGCTAAGCCCTTCGGGCCAAGCCTCCCGGCCCTCCCGCGAGCGGGAGGGCGAAAGCGGTTTACCCCGCCCGCTTGCGGGAGGGGCAGCGAGACTTGCTGAGCCGAAGGCGAAGTTAGTCGCAGCGGGGTGGGCAAAGCGCAACGTGCGCGCCCTCACGCCTTGACTTCCCCCCGCCATTGCGCTGAAATCCCACCAACGGGCACGCGCGGACGCCCGGTCAGACGGCAACGTCCAAGTCCGCTCCATCAGCCGTACCTGCGGCCTGCGGAGCACTTGCATGACGACCAACACCGCCTCCATCACTATCGCGCCGCCCACCCTTTCGCTGCCTGCGCTGTTCCTCAAGTTCCTGCGGTTCGGCGCGCTGGCCTTCGGCGGGCCGGTGGCGCAGATCGCCATGCTGCGTCAGGCGCTGGTCGAGGACGAGCGCTGGATCGACAAGGGCCGCTTCAATCGCCTGCTCGCGGTCCTGCAGGTGCTGCCGGGGCCGGAGGCGCATGAACTGTGCGTCCATCTCGGCATGATCGCGCGCGGGCGGATCGGCGGATTGCTGGCCGGGCTGGGTTTCATGCTGCCGGGGCTGGTGCTGATGCTGGTCGCGGGATGGGCCTACGTCACCTGGGTCGCCGGAAACCTGACTTTGGCGGGCGCGCTTCTCGGCGTGCAGGTCGCGGTGCTCGCGATCATCCTGCGCGCGGTGGTCCGCATCGGACACCATATCGTCGAGAACGCGCTGCTCGGCGTGATCGCGGCCGCAAGTCTCGTCCTGACCCTGCTGGGGGTGCCGTTCTGGATCCTGCTGGCGGCGGGCGGACTGACCTATGCCGTGTCGCATCGGCCGCTGGTGGCTTGCGCGATCCTTGCGGTCGCCCTCGCGCTGGCGACCGCGATCCACCTGCTTTCCGGCTCTGGTGACAGCCTGCATGCCGTGCAGGGCATTCCCGTCACGACCTTCGCGCTGTTCGTCGCCGGGCTCAAAGGCGGGCTGCTGACTTTCGGCGGGGCCTATACGGCCATTCCCTATGTCCGCTCGGATACGGTCGGGCGGGGCTGGATCGGCGACGGCGCCTTCCTCGACGGGATCGCGCTCGCCGGAGTGCTGCCTGCGCCGCTGGTGATCTTCGTGACTTTCGTGGGCTATGTCACCGGCGGGGTGAGCGGCGCGCTGGCCATCACTGCGGGGATGTTCCTGCCCGCCTTCGCCTTCTCGCTGGTGCTGTTCGAGCGGTTGGAGGCCATCGTCGAGAATCCGGCGCTGCACCGCCTGCTCGAAGGCATAGCCGCCGCCGTGGTGGGGATCATCGCCGCCACCTTCGTGCAGCTTGCCTATGCGACCGGACTGCGCGTGACCGCCCCGCTCGGTGCGCTCGCGATCTTCGCGGTGGCCCTGGCGGTCGTGTGGCGGATCAAGGGGGCCTGGGTGACGCCCGCGCTGGTCGCGGGAGGGGCCTTCGCGGGCTGGGCCTTGTTCACATAAAGGAGCGGCGCTTTCCTACAGGACGGGCGGCGCGGTACGATGCGCCCATACCCCGCCCGATCGCTTCCAGCTGCACAAGGTTACACCGCAAGGCGACACTTTCTCCTCACAAGGTGACACATTGTCCGCAAAATGTGTCACCTTGTGCACCTAAGGTGACACTTTCCGGCCCAAGGTGACACCTTTTCCCTCTGGACCGTGTCAACCGTGTAAACCTGCCCGGAACCTCCCGCCCCCCATGCGTGTTAGCGGATGCAGCATCATGCAGGAGGCAGCACGTGACGCAGGGCCCAGCTACCGACCATCCCGCCGACATCGCGTTTTCCCGCCCCGAGCGGATGATCCATGAACTCGGCGCCGAATATACCGGCGAGGGCACCCATTTCGGCGTCTTCTCCGAAAATGCCGAAGCGATCGAACTGTGCCTGTTTTCCGAGGACGGCACCGAGGAAACCGCCCGCCTCGAACTGCCATCGCGGGAAGGTTCGATCTTCTCGGGCTACCTCCCCGGCGTGAAGCCCGGCCAGCTCTACGGCCTGCGCGCCCACGGCCCTTACGATCCCGCGAGCGGCCACCGCTTCAACCCCAACAAGCTGCTGCTCGACCCTTATGCCCGCGAGGTTTCCGGCGCGATGCAATGGGACGACGCGCTCTGGGGCTACGACCTGACGACGGGCGACGACACCACGTTCGACGCCCGCGATTCCGCCCCGTTCATGGTCAAGAGCGTGGTGCAGGACCCGGACTTCGACTGGGAAGGCGACAAGTCCCTCTCCCGCCCCTGGACCGAGACGGTGATCTACGAGGCCCACGTGCGCGGCCTGACGATGACCCACCCCGACGTCCCCGAAGCCCTGCGCGGCACATACGAGGGCATGGCCAGCGAACCGATCCTCGACCACCTCCGCAAGCTGGGCGTCAGCGCCATCGAGCTGCTGCCCAGCCAGTTCTTTCTCGACGACCGCATGCTACTGGACAAGGGCCTGTCGAACTACTGGGGTTACCAGACGCTCGGCTTCTTCGCGCCGGAACCGCGTTTCCTGCGCGGCGGCGACGTCGCCCCGCGCGCCATCCGCCAGTTCAAGGACATGGTGAAGCGGTTCCACAAGGCGGGGATCGAGGTCATCATGGACGTGGTCTACAACCACACCGCCGAAGGTTCGGAGAAAGGCCCGACGCTCAGCTTCCGCGGCCTCGACAACGCCGCCTACTACATGCTGAGCCCCGAGAACCCGCGCTTCAGCTTCGACAACACCGGCACCGGCAACACACTGGCGGTGGCGCATCCGATGGTCATGCGCATGGTGCTCGATTCGCTGCGCTACTGGGTGCAGGTGATGCACGTCGACGGCTTCCGCTTCGACCTCGCCTCCACATTGGGCCGCGAGGAAGCGGGCTTCGACCGCGAAGGCGGCTTCTTTGACGCGATCCGGCAGGACCCGATCCTTGCCGGCGTCAAGCTGATCGCCGAGCCGTGGGACATCGGCATGGGCGGCTATCAGGTCGGCGGCTTCCCGCACCCGTTCCGCGAATGGAACGACAAGTTCCGCGACGACACCCGCGCGTTCTGGCGCGGCGACGAGGGGCTGGTGGGCGACATCGCTCAGCGCCTGATCGGCTCGCCGGTCCAGTTCAACCACTCGGATCGCGGCGCCACCAGTTCGATCAACTTCCTCGCTGCGCATGACGGCTTCACGCTGATGGACACCGTCTCGTTCAACGACCGCCACAACGAGGCCAACGGCGAAGGCGGCGCGGACGGGCACGACAACAACCTCTCCGACAACATGGGCGCCGAAGGGGCCACCGACGACGAGGCCATCACCGCCGCCCGCGCCCGCCGCCGCCGCGCCATGGTGGCGACGCTGATGGTCAGCCAGGGCGTGCCGATGCTGCTTTCGGGCGACGAGATCGGCAACAGCCAGCACGGCAACAACAACGTCTACTGCCAGGACAACGAACTCGGCTGGCTCGACTGGGAGAGCCGGGACGACGCATTCCTCGACTTCTGCAGCCGTATGATCGCCCTGCGCCGCCAGTACCCGGTGCTCTGCCAGGAGAACTTCCTGATGGGCGAGACCGGCGACAACGAGCGTCTGGAAATCGCCTGGTTCCAGCCGGACGGCCGCGCGATGGACGGCGAACTGTGGGGCCAGCAAGGCCTGCGCGTGCTCGGCATGCTGCTCGACTACTCGACCCGCGAGGTCTTCCTCGACGGCGGGCGCCCGCTGTTCACCGTAGTCAACGCGGGCGATGGCCTCGACTTCACGCTGCCAGAGGGCGAGTGGGTGCGCCTGCTCGACACCGCGCGCGACGATCCCTTCACCGAGGAGCCGGTCGACCGCGAGGCCGCCGCGATCTCGCCCGGCAGCCTCTGCCTATTCCGCCCCGCGTGATGGCAACGCACTGGGGCGCCCAGCCTCTGGGCGACGGTCGCTGGCGCTTCGGCCTCTGGGCGCCGGACGCGGAGGAGGCCCGGCTGGAAGTGGGCGGCATGGCAATGCCCGCGCAGTCTGCCGGGCAGGGCTGGTGGCTGTTCGAGGGCGAGGCCGCCGCCGGAGACGCCTATCGCTGGGTCATCGAGGGCACGCCCTACCCCGACCCCGCCGCGCGGGCGCAGATCGGCGACGTGCACGGCCCCTCGATGCTGGTCGATCCGGCGACCTACCACTGGCGACACCCATGGCCGGGACGCCCTTGGCATGAGGCGATAGTCTACGAACTCCACCTCGGCACCTTCACCGAGGAAGGCACCTTCGCCGCCGCAATCACCGAACTGCCGCGCCTCGCCGACCTCGGCGTGACGATGATCGAGATCATGCCCGTCGCCCAGTTCGAGGGCGACCGGGGCTGGGGCTACGACGGCGTCCTCCCCTTCGCCCCGCACCCCGCCTACGGCACGCCGGACGAGATGCGCGCGCTGGTCGATGCGGCTCACAGCCACGGCATCGCCGTGATGCTGGACGTGGTCTACAACCACTTCGGGCCTTCCGGTAACTACCTCGGCGCGTGGTGCCCCTCATTCTTCCACCCTGAGCGTGCCTCACCGTGGGGTGCAGGAATCGCCTTCGAGGCCCCGGCCGTGCGCGAATACTTCATCGCCAACGCCCTGCACTGGCTGGACGAATACCGCCTCGACGGCCTGCGCCTCGACGCGGTGCACGCCATCGAGGACCATTCCGAAACCCATTTCCTCGACGAACTGGCCGCGCGCATCCGCTCCCGCGATTTCGGCCGCCCGATCCACCTCGTCACCGAGGACGAACGCAACCTCGCCCGCTACTTCACCGTCGATGCGCCCTACGACGGCACTTGGAACGACGACTGGCACCATGCCGTCCACTGCCTGCTGACCGGGGAGGAAGAAAGCTACTACGCCCCCTTCGCGGTGGACCCGGTCGCCGACATCGCCACAGCACTCGCCGATGGCTACGTCGAACAGGGCCAGCCTCGCGAGAATGGCGAGGACACCCCGCGCGGCGAACCCTCGACGCACCTGCCGCGCACCGCCTTCGTCAATTTCCTCGGCAATCACGATCAGGTCGGCAACCGCGCACGCGGCGAGCGGCTGCACCACCTCGCCACCGACCGCCATGCCTACCGCGTGATGACCGCGCTCACCCTGCTGACGCCCTTCACGCCGATGCTGTTCATGGGCGACGAGTTCCTCACCGATGCGCCTTTCCAGTTTTTCGTCGATTTCAAGGGCGACCTCGCCGACGCCGTCCGCAAGGGCCGGGCGCAGGAATTCGCCCGCTTCAGCAGCTTCGGCGGCGAGGTTCCCGACCCGGTGGCGCCCGAGACGTTCATGGCGTCCAGCATCGGCCGTCCCGTCCGGGCCGACCAGCAGGAGCATGAAGCCTTCGTGCGCGAATTGCTCGACCTGCGCCGGACGCATGTGACGCCCCTGCTCGCCCGGAACCCGCAGCCGATCGCCGCCGTTCGGCAGGAGGGCTCCGGCATCGGGGCGCAATGGTCCTTCGCGCCGGGAACGCTGCGGCTGCGGGCCGAACTGGGCGGCTCCACCACCCCATTCGAGTCCCTCTCCGGCCCGATCCTGCTGCTTGCCGATGCGTCGAGCCCTTTCGCGCTGTCGATGACCGTTTCACCGGAGTGATGCCGATGCCGCAAGCGATACCCTTCGTCGCCACCTACCGGCTCCAGCTACGGAACTGCGTGGACCTCGACAAGGCGCGCGAACTGCTGCCGTGGCTGGGGACGCTGGGCATCAGCCACCTCTACCTGTCCCCGCCCTTCCACGCCGCTGCAGGCTCGACCCACGGCTACGACGTGATCGATCCCACCCGCATCGACCCGGCGCTGGGCGGGGAGGAAGCCTTCGAGCGTCTGAGCCAGGCGGCGACGCTCGCCGGGATCGGCATCGTGATCGACATCGTGCCGAACCACATGGGCTTCACTCCCGAAAACCCGTGGCTGGCGGACGTGCTGCGCCATGGCCGCGACAGCGCGCACGCCGGCATCTTCGACATCGACTGGGAAGCCGGGCCGCTGCACTTTCCGGTCCTCGACGGAACCATCGAAGACCTGCTGCCAGCCGATCAGGTCGCTCTGGCGGGAGATGGCGATGACCCACGCCTGCGTGTCTACGAACGCGAATATCCACTGCGCCCGACCGACCTTTCCCGCCATCTCTGCGGCGCAGCGCGCTCGCTGGACGCGCCGACTCTCCGCGCCCTGCTGGCTGAGCAGCACTGGTCGCTGGGAGACTGGCGGACAAGCGCGGACAGTATCGTCCACCGCCGCTTCTTCAACATCACCGACCTCATCGGCGTCCTTCAGGAAGACCCCGAGGTCTTCGCGCTGACTCACCGCTGGATCATCGATCAGGTCGATGCAGGCCATATCCAGGGCCTGCGCGTCGATCACATCGACGGACTGGCACGGCCCGGCGGCTACCTTCAGCGCCTGCGCGATGCAGTGGGCGACACCCCGATATGGGTCGAAAAGATCGTCAAGGCCGGTGAAGAACTGCCTACTGCCTGGCCGGTTGAAGGCATGAGCGGCTACGAATTCATCACCCCGCTTACCCGCCTTCTGACGTCTCCCGAAGGCCTGGCGGCGGTGCGCGAAGCGTCGACCGATGCCGTCCCGCGTGACTACGGACAGGAAGTCCGCAAGGTCCGCCAGGAATTGCTGGAGGAGGTCTTCACGCCCGAACTTAGCCGCGTGACGGGTGCCGCGCTGGCAGCACTCGCACTCGGCGAGCAGACTCGGCCACAGATAACGGAAGCGATCTGCCGGCTGGCGACGATCTGGCCGGTATACCGCTCCTACGCGGCCGATCTGGCCTCGTTTACCCCCCAGATCGCGGAGGCCATCGGCCCAGCGGCGGAGGACCCCATGGCCGCGAGCCTGATCGATCTGCTGCGCGCGCCCGACGATATGCTGGCACGCAAATTTGCCGCCCGCTTCGAACAGTTGACCGGTGCGTTGACCGCGAAGTCCGAGGAAGACACCGTGTTCTTCCGCAGCGTGGCCTTTCTGCCGCTATGCGAAGTGGGTGCCGAACCCGAACTCGATACCATCGACGCTGCCGGCTTCGCCGCCGCCATGGCCAGGCGTGCCGACCTGACACCCCTCGCGCTGGATGCGGTGTCCACCCACGACACCAAGCGCTCGGCAGATGCGCGCGCCGTCCTCATCGCGCTGGGCTATTTCCCGGACCTTGTGCGAGGGCTCTATGCCGATGCACGGCGCCGCGCGCAGGAAGCGGGGGTTCCGGAACAATGGGCGCTCTATGCCCTGCAGACGGCCCTGATGCTGCGCGCCGAACCTGATGCGGCGGAACGTATCGACGCGCACATCGCGAAGGCGATGCGGGAAGGCAAGGACATGTCGCGGCACGAGGCACCCGACGAGGCGGCGGAGGCTGCCGTCGCAGAGCTGTGCCGCACGCTCCATCGCGAACTGGCGGCCGGCGCCTTGCTGCCAGCCCATTTGCGCGGCGAGTTCGAAGCCGCGATCGAAACCGTCGTGCTGGCACAGACCGCCTTGCAACTGACCGCGCCCGGCATTCCCGACGTCTACCAGGGCAGCGAGATATTGGCGATCGGGCTGACCGACCCGGACAATCGCCGTCCGATCGACTGGAACGCAATGGCATCGGGCAAGGTGCCTCCCCTGTCCGCGCGCAAGCTGGAGCTTACCCGCGTCCTGCTAGACCGGCGGCGTGAACGGCCCGATCTGTTCGCACGCGGAACTTATGCACTGCGCGCTGACGAAGACAGCTGGATCGTCGAGCGCGCATGGCAGGGTGAAGCCTTTTCCCTGCGCATTCCGATGCCGCGCCTTCGTTCGATGCACTGCCTGAAGGAAGTCCCAGCCACCGGCTAGGGCCGCGCGCCCATCCGTTGACAACGCCCCGTACCGCGACTAGCGAATATTGCGAGTGCGTCGCAATAACATCGTTACGTCAACGATTAGGGGGTTCCGTGAAAATTCGCATGGCGGCAATTCGCCGATGACCGTACGCAACGGCACCATCGGTCGCTGCGAGATCGCCGCGCGGCTGATTGCGGCGATACCCGCCAACTACCTTTTGACGTCCGTTGCGACAGCCTGTCTTGCGCGGCTGCTCTGGCAGGGGCTGGGCGTCGATCCGGCCAATGCAAGCGTGGCCGCGACCCTAGCCTCCTTCGCCCTGTTCGCCGTGCTCGCGCTCGTGGCCTTCGGAGCGCGTTCGGTGGTCAGGCTCTGGCTGTGGCTGGCAGGCTCCGGACTGTTGCTCGGCGCTGCATTGTGGTTCTCCCTCTCGATGGGAGGGCGGATATGAAGGACAGCCTTCGCCAATCGATGGCATTGTTTCATACCTGGAGCGGGTTGCTCCTCGGATGGCTGCTCTTCGCAATGTTCGCCACCGGGACCGCAGCCTACTTCCAGGACGAGATCACCCGCTGGATGCAGCCCGAAGTGACAGGCGACGCCGACCCGGCAATCGCCGCGCAAGGTGCGATGCGCTATCTGAACACCGTCGCCCCGGATGCGAAGAGCTGGTACATTTCCCTTCCCAACAGCCGCAGCGCCACCACGCAAGTCTACTGGCAGCCTTCCGGCGAACGCCCGGCGAAACGGAGCGAGACCAGCGCCCTGCTCGACCGTGACGGCCGTGCCATCACCACGCGAGAAACGCGCGGCGGCTTCTTCCTCTACCGCTTCCATTTCGACCTGCACTACATGCCGGTGCTGTGGGCACGCTACCTTGTCGGCGTCGCGGCGATGTTCATGCTGGTGGCGATCCTCTCGGGCGTGATCACGCACAAGAAGATCTTCGCCGATTTCTTCATGCTGCGCTTCGGCAAGGGGCAAAGAAGCTGGCTGGACGCACATAACGTCACCGCCGTGCTGGCGCTGCCCTTCCATCTCATGATCACCTTCACCGGGCTGGTGACGCTTGCGTCGATGTATATGCCCTGGGGCATCGCGGCCAACTATGCAGCGCCCGCCGCCTTCTCCGAAGCGGTCTTCGGGCGTACAGCCGAAGTGGAGGCCAGCGGCAGACACGCCGCGCTGGTCGATCTTGCGCCGCTGGTCCGCCGAGCATCCGCCCAATGGCACGGAGAGCGGGTCGGCTATATCAGCATCGCCAACCCCAACGATGCCGCCGCCCGGATCGATATGAACCGCGCCGCCGAAGCGCCATTCGGCGCGCGCGGGCAGACGGCGTCGTTTGAAGGCGCCACGGGTCGCCCGATCGGCTCCCACCGCGCCGCCGGAGCCGCACTGGCAACGGAGAGCGTGATGATCGGCCTGCACACCGGCCGGTTCGCCAAGTGGGGCCTGCGCTGGCTCTATTTCCTGAGCGGTCTCGGCGGGACGGTGATGGTCGGCAGCGGCCTTGTGTTGTGGACCGTGAAACGGCGCGCACGGCTGCCCGATCCCTCGCGCCCGCACATGGGTTTCCGTATCGTCGAGCGGCTCAATATTGCCGCCATCGCAGGACTGGCGACGGGTATCGCGGCCTACTTCCTCGCCAACCGCCTGCTGCCCCTCGAAATGGCCGACCGCGCCGAGCATGAAATCGACAGCCTGTTCCTCGCGTGGTTCGGCGTCGGACTATGGGGAATGCTACGGCCCGCCGGCCGCGCGTGGACCGAGACGCTGGCGATGGCCGGTGCCTGCTTCGTGGCCATACCCCTCGTCAATGCACTGACGACTTCGCGCGGACTGCTCCCCAGCCTGCTGGCAGGCGACTGGACTTTCGCTGCCTTCGATCTGGTCATGCTGCTGCTTGCCGCCGGCTTCCTTCTCGCCGCCGTGAAAAGTGCCCGGGCGCGGGCCAAGGCGACGCTCGGCCGGAAACCGCGCGCAACATCCCGCCAGGCGACGAGCGCATGATGCATCTTCTTCCCGCCCTCATCGCCTTCGCCGGGTTCCTTGCACTGGCCGCCGCCATGAAGCGGCACCAGCGCGATCTCCTCGGCAAATCGCTGACGGAGGCGCAAATGCAGCCGGTACGAATGGCAGGATGGCTGCTGCTCGGTGCAGGCTGGACCGTAAGCGCGGCATTGCTCGGTCTTGCCATGGGCACGATCGCCTGGCTCGGCGAACTGAGCTTGGGCGCCGCGCTGACCGTCGCCACGCTCAACTGGAGGACCGGCCGCCGCGCCCGCTAGCCCGTTCCCGGCAGCACCAGTTCCCGATCAAGGAAATCGAGGAATGCCCGGATGCGCGAGGCCAGCCGCCGATGGCCGACGTAGAGGGCGTGGATGTCCTCATGGTCGCCCGGATTGAATGGCGTCAGGATTTCGACCAGCCTTCCCGCCGCAAGATCAGCGGCGACATGAAACCGGCCCAGCCGGGCAATCCCGCCGCCCGCAACCGCCATCATCCGCACGACTTCGCCGGAATTTCCCAGAAAGGCGGCCTCGATCGGCCTTTGCACCAGCGCTCCATCGACCCGGAACGGCCATGTATCGATCGAGCGGCGGAAGCTGAACTGGAGACAGGCGTGGTCCGCCAGGTCGCGCGGATGCGCCGGTTCGCCATGCTCGCGCAGATATTCGGGGCTTGCGACAACGGCCATCATGCTGCGCCCCAGTTTCTTGGCCTTGAGGCCGGTATCGCGCAAGGGGCCGATGCGGATGGCAAGGTCGGCCCGCTCCTCCACCAGATCGACCAGGGTATCGGACAACGCCAGATTGACCGTGACCCCGGGACAGGCCCTGCGAAAGCGCGGAAGGATCGGCAGCAGACACTGCATGCCGAACGGCACCGAGGCATTGATCCGCAGCGGCCCCCGAGGCGCTTCTTCCGCCGAACCGAAGCCACGCTCGACCTCGTCGATTTCCGCGACGAGGCCCGCAACCCGGCCGCGATAAACTTCCCCTTCCGCAGTCAGGGCCAGAGCCCGGGTGGTGCGCGAGACAAGTTGCACGCCCAGCCGCCCCTCGAGCCGCGCCGTGGCGCGGCTCACCGCCGAGGGCGTCAGGCGCAGCGCCTTGGCGGCACTGGCAAAACTGCCGCCCTGTGCCACGGCGAGGAAAATCTGCATTTCGCCGAAGCGGTTGTCCATCGCGTGATCCGTGATTCTGATTCACTTCTGATATGCCCCACCTCTCACTAGTCATCAATCCTGCGAGCACCTAGGTTCCGGCCACACCAGAAGGAACATCACGTCATGGATCTCAAGCTCACCGGCAAGTCCGCACTCGTCACCGGCTCGACCGCCGGCATCGGCCTCGCCATCGCCGAGCGCCTCGCTGCCGAGGGCGTGGACGTCGTCATCTCCGGCCGCAATCAGGCGAAACTCGACGAAGCCGCAGCCAAAGTCGGCGCGGCGGCGGCGAACGGCGGCAAGGTACGCGCCGTGCTCGCCGACCCTGCAACCGCCGAGGGTGCCGAAACCCTGATCGCCGCGGTCCCGCAGGCCGATATCCTCGTCAACAACCTCGGCATCTACGAAGCCAAGCCCTTCACCGAGATCACCGACGCGGACTGGCACCACTTCTTCGAAGTCAACGTCGTCAGCGGCGCGCGCCTTGCCCGCCACTACTTCCCGAAGATGCTGAAACAGGATTGGGGCCGCGTGATCTTCATCGCCAGCGAAAGCGCGCTCGTGATCCCCGGCGAGATGATCCATTACGGCATGACCAAGACCGCCCAACTAGCGATCGCGCGCGGCCTTGCAGAGCAGACGCGCGGAACCGGCGTGACGGTGAATTCGGTCATGCCCGGGCCGACGCGCTCGGAAGGCATCGTCGAGTTCATCCGTTCGGTCGTCGACAACAAGGATGCGCCGGAAGCCGAGCGCGAGGCGGAATTCTTCGCCAAGCTGCGCCCCTTGTCGCTCATCCGCCGTCTGATCGAAGCTGACGAGATCGCGGCGCAGGTCGCGCTGCTCGCCAGCCCGCTCGGCGCCATCACCAACGGCGCGGCGATCCGCGTCGAAGGCGGGATCGTGCCGACCATCGCCTGACGTGCCGATAGACCGCCTGCCGCCGCGTTCAAGTCACATTTCAGTTTTGTAATTTCGATTGCAACGCGGCGGCAGATGACCGAGGGCTCTATCTCCCGCTTATACGGAGATTCCCTTGGTCGGGTCGTTGTCGCGTCGCATCGTCATCCTGTGCAGCGTGCTGTGCCTGTTGCTGGCACTGCTCGCAGGGTTGCTGCTCGAAGGGTCCGCGCAGACGCGCGCCAGCCTCGCGTGGGTCATCCATTCTTCGCAGGTGCTCAAGACCGCAAACCGCGCGATGGGGCATCTGCAACAAGCGGAATCCGGCGAGCGTGGCTTTGCCCTTACGCACAACCCCGAATTCGGCGAGACGGTAGAGGCCGAAGTCGGCGCGGCGCGAGCGGCGGCAGGCGAGCTTGTCATCCTCACCAAGGACAATCCCGCCCAGAACGACCGCGCCGTCCAGATCCGCACCCTCATCGGCCAGCGCGCGGACCTGCTGGAGCAGATCGCCAAGCAGACCCGCGCGGGTGATTTCACCGGCGCACAGGCCGCCGTCGCATCGGGACGCGGGCGCTATCTCATGCAACTCGTCGAGGCGCGCGTGAGCGACCTGCTCAACGAGGAACGCGCCCTGTCGACGACGCGAACCGACGTTGTGGACAAACGCCTGAGCTACATCACCTGGCTGGTGCTGGGCGGCGTGCCGCTGACGATGATCTTCGTCGGCTACACCGCGGCCACGCTGATCCGGCGCATCCGCCGCCCGGTCGATGCGATGATGACGGTCATGGGCCAGCTTGGCGCGGGCGACCGCGCCGCGCGCATTGATGCCCACATGGAATCGAGCGAGTTCGAACGGCTGGCAAACGGCTACAACGCCATGGCCGAGGAACTGGAGGGCGCCGTCGCCGACCAGCACGAAAGCCAGGATCGCCTCCACGTCGCCAATGCGGAACTCAGCCGCAACACCGAAGTCCTGCGCGAACGTGGCGAGGTGATCGAACTGCTCGGCGGCATGGCCCATCGCATGCAGGCCGCCCGCACCGACGACGAACTGGCATCGATCATCCGCGTCTTCGTCCCGCGCGTGCTACCCGAAATCCCGGGCGCGCTCTACGCCCACAACAATTCGCGCAACCTGCTGGTGCCGATCGCGGCCTGGGGTGGGCTGGATGTTGCCTCATCAGGCTTCGCGCCCGATCAGTGCTGGGCTCTGCGCCGAGGCCAGAGCCACTTCGTCGTCGAGCCCGATTCCGACATCGTCTGCGCCCATGTCGGCAACCAGACCGACCATTACCATTGCGAACCGCTGTTGGCGGGAGGCGAGGTTATCGGCGTGCTCTACCTCAAGGGCGTGGTCGGAACCGAGAACCGTTTCCGCCTGACGGTGCTGACCGAGAACATCGCCTCCGCCCTCGTCAACCACCGCCTCCAGCGCGGTCTGCGCGAGCAGACCATCCGCGATCCGCTCACCAGCCTGTTCAATCGGCGCTACATGGAAGAGACGCTGGCGCTGGAAATCGCCCGAGCCTCGCGTTCAGGCAGCCCGCTCAGCCTCGTCATGTGCGACGTCGATCACTTCAAGCGCTTCAACGACGAGTTCGGCCACGATGCCGGCGACGCCGTGCTGCAGGCGGTGGCGACAGAAATGCGCAGCCGCTTCCGCGACGGCGACGTCGTCTGCCGCTTCGGCGGCGAGGAATTCACGATCATCGCACCCGGCACTTCGGCAGTCACCCTCGCCGCACGGGTGGACGCCGTGCGCCAGTCGATCAGTGAACTGATCGTCCATCAGGGCGGCCGCGCGCTGGGATCGCTGACGATGTCCTTCGGCATCGCATCGTGGGAGGACAGCATGGAGCGCGACGGCTCCACGCTTATAAAGGCCGCCGACGCCGCGCTCTATCGTGCCAAGCGCGAAGGGCGCAACCGGGTCCTCGTGGACGCGCGTTCGGAAACGCTGACGGCCTGACGCCTCAGGCGCTGCGGCGCTGTTCGGCCTCATCCGGCGGGATCATCTGCGCGACCAGTTCCGCCGTGATCGCCGAAAGCGTCCAGCCCAGATGCCCATGCCCGGTGTTGTAGAACACGCGCGGATGCCGTCCCCGGCCGACGAAGGGCATCATCGTCGGCGTCATCGGCCTGAGGCCCGCCCACGGCACCACCTGGCGCGTGCTCATGCCGGGGAAGTGCCGCTCGCTCCAGTCGACCAGCGGGCGGATGCGGTCGGCGCGGATGTCGCGGTTGAAGCCGTTGAACTCCGCCGTGCCCGCCACCCGGAAACGGTCCGCGCCGAGGCGGCTGGTGACGATCTTGGCGTCCTCGTCGAGCAGGCTGACCTCGGGCGCGGCGGCGCGGCTCTCGTCGTCGTTCAGCATGACGGTGATCGAGTAGCCCTTGACCGGGTAGATGTTGACTCGGTCCCCCAGCTTTGCCGCCAGCGCGCGGCTGGCGACCCCGGCGCAGACCATCACCATGTCCCCCTCTACGACCGTTTCGGCACCGAGATCATCGGTCGAAAAGTCCTGCAGGCGGCCGGTATCGGATCCTTCCCCAAGGCCGCCCGCCGCCTGCAGCCGGACCGACACGCCGTCGGGCCGAAGCGCTATGCCGTCCACCTCGCCGCCCAGCACGAACCGCGCGCCGAGGCGGGCGCAGGCGCGGGCGAGGCCGGTGGTGAACTTGTGAATGTCCCCCGTGGAATCGGACGGGGTGAAGAAGCCGCCGCAGAAATCGCCCCTGAGCATCGGTTCGATGCGGGCGATATCGGCGGGCGAGACTTCCTCGCGCTCCAGCCCGCCTTCGCGCAGCAGCACGTTGCCACGCCGGGCCGCCTCGAACGTCTCGGCGTTACGATAGAAATGGAGGATGCCGCAGCGCGAGAGGTCGAAATCTATGCCCTCGCGCTCCGCAATGTCGAACAGGTGACGGCGCGCGGCGATGGCAAGGCGGGTGGTTTCCACGGTGTTGGCGTGGTGCCTGCCGATGGCGCCGACGAACTGCGCCATCCACGAATACTTGTGCAGCGAGGGGCGCGGGTTGAACAGCAGCGGCGCGTCGGGGCGCAGCAGCCAGCGCAGGCCCTTGGTGATCGTCGCCATGGAGTTCCACACTTCGGCATTGCTGGCGGAAAGCTGCCCGCCATTGGCGAAGGACGTCTCCATCGCCGGGTAGCGGTGCCGTTCGACCAGGGTGACCTCGTGCCCGCGCGAAAGCAGGGCGTAGGCGGCCGTGACGCCGGTGATGCCGGCGCCGATGACGATGATGCGTGCCATCTGCAGGTCCCTTCGTGGGAAGGAGGATATCGTAAGGAAAAGAACCGGCCGGGGCAGTTGGCTCTTGTCAGGGTGTTCGTGACCCCGGCCGGTTGGCGCGCTGGGGGGCTAGCTGCCCGCGCCGGAGGTTTCGCGACCCGAAGCCTCGTAATCGATGCCCAGTTGCTGGAGGTAGGAATCGTACTTCTTCGGATCGTAGTAGCTGGGCTGCATCGCGGGGCGGATCTGCGCCATCGTGCGCGCGTTGCGGTCGATCGCGGGCATGTCGGTGGCGGCGATCAGCGGATCGTACTTCTGGTCCTTGAGCTGGACGTCCTTCATCCAGGTCTTGGCCTCCGTGATGATCTGCGGCGTGGTGACGAGATCGAGGATCGTCATCGCCACCGCCTTGGCGCCGACGACGGTGCCCTTGTGCGCGATCGGCGTGGCCATCGCCATCGCGGCGGTGGCGTGGTGGAAGATCACGTTGGGAATGTTCGCCGGATAGCCGATGGTGACCGTCGGCACCGTCCACATCACGTCGCCGATGTCGTCCGAGCCGCCGAAGCTGGCATCGCCGCGCAAGTCCGGGGTGGAGAGCGGCGCCACCTTGTCGGGCAGCGGCGCGACCTTGAGGTGGTTCTTCACCTGCACCGCCTTGGCAAAGGCCTGATCGGCGGCGGACCACTGCGGTACGCCCACCGTCTCGATATTGGCGTAGAGCGCCTCGGCCAGCGGCTTGTTGCCGTAGTTCGGCGCGGCGAAGCCCAGCACCTTGCGGCTGACCGTGGTGCCCGTGGCCAGCGCCGAAGCCTCGGAAATCTGGTTGCCGACTTCGTAGAGGTTGCGCAGCGAGGCGAAGTCCTTGTCGCGGAAGTAGTACCAGCTGCTCGCCTTGTCGGGCACCACGTTGGGCTGGCCGCCGCCGTTGGTGATGACGTCGTGCGAACGCTGCGTCAGCGGCAGATGCTCGCGCCGGAAGTTCCACATGACGTCCATCAGCTCCACGCCGTCGAGCGCGCTGCGGCCCTCCCACGGCATGCCCGCCGAGTGGGCGGTCTTGCCCTTCCACTCGTACTCGACGGAGATCATGCCCGTCAGGCCAAGATCACCCCAGCCGGTGCCGAACCCGGTGTTGACGTGCGCGAAGATCGAGGCGTCGACGTCCTTGAACATTCCCGCGCGCACATAGTACGCCTTGGTCGCCAGCAGTTCCTCGGCGACGCCGGGCCACAGCATCAAGCGGCCCTGCAACCCGTGCTTCGTCATCACCTGCTTGGCGGCAAGCGCGGCGGCGACCATCAGCGGCATGCCCGAGTTATGCCCCTCGCCATGCCCCGGCGCGCCCTCGGTTAGCGGCTTGACCTCCGCCACGCCGGGCACCTGCGAGACGCCAAGCAGCCCGTCGATATCGCTGCCCAGCGCGATCTTCGGCCCGCCGGTGCCCCATGTCGCGGTGAACGCGGTGGGGACACCGGCCACGCCGCGCACGATGGTGAAGCCGTTCTTCTCGAGGATACCGGCGAGGTACTCGCTGGTCTTCACCTCCTGAAAGCCGGGTTCGGCGAACGAGTAGATCTCGTCCACCATGACCTGGATCTGCTTGCGCTGCGCCTCGACGGCGGCGGCGACTTCCTGCTTGAGCGCCGGGTCGGCAGCCGCCTGCGCCGCTCCGGGAATGAGCGAGGCCGCAGCAAGGGCGGCGGCGATCAAGGTACGCAACCCGTACCCGCCAGGGCGCCGGTCGTCCCCCCCTCGCTCGTCATTGCGAGCGTAGCGAAGCAATCCAGAGCGGCGCGGCTCTGCCCTGGATTGCCGCGCGGCTTCGCCGCTCGCAATGACGGGGGTGGGGGAGGCAGAGGAATGTGTGTTGCTGCGCATCCCGATTACTCCGCCGGCTTCGTCAGGGTGGGGTACTTGACGCCCAGCTGGTCGAGGTAGGTCGGGTACTTCGCCGGGTTGTAGTAGTATTTCTCCATCATCGGCCGGTAGAGTTGCATGTTGCGCTCGTTCAGCCAGATCGCGGGCACGTCCTTGTCGGTCAGCACCGGCGCGTAGGTGTCGGTCTTCAGCTGGACGTCGGTGAAATAGGTCTTGGCGTCGGTGACCAGCTGCGGCGTCGTCAGGATGTCGAGCACGGTCATCGCTACCGCCTTGGCGCCCGCCTCGACGCCCTTGTGCGCGATCGGGGTGGCCATGGCGAAAGCCGAAGTGGAATTGTGGCCGATCATGTTGGGGATGTTCGAGGGGAAGCGGATGGTGATCGTCGGCACCGCCCACATGATGTCGCCGATATCGTCCGAGCCGCCACCGGTGGAGGGCTTGCGGTTCTCCGGCGTCGAGAGTTCGGCGACTTCCGACTTCAGCGGCTCGATCTTGCGGTCGTTGAAGGTCTGCGCGGCCTTGGCGAAAGCCTGGTCGTCGGGGCTCCACTGCGGCATGCCGACCGCCTTGATGTTGGCATAGGCAGCTTCGGCCAGCGGCTTGTTGCCGAAGTTGGGCGCGGCATAGCCCAGCGTCTGCTGGCTCACCGTAGTGCCGGTGGCGAGCGCGGCGGCCTTGGCGATGTCGTTGCCGGTCTCGTAGAGCTTGCGGATATCGGCGAAGGTCCGCTCGCGGAAGAAGTACCAGATGCTGGCCTTGTCCGGGACCACGTTGGGCTGGCCGCCGCCGTTGGTGATGATCATGTGCGAGCGCTGCGTCAGCGGCAGGTGCTCACGCCGGAAGTTCCACGCGACGTCCATGATCTCCACCGCGTCGAGCGCGCTGCGCCCCTCCCACGGCATGCCCGCCGAGTGCGCGGTCTTGCCCTTGAAGCTGTATTCGACCGAGACCATGCCGTTGTTCCCCATCTCGCCGTAGCCGGTCGAGAAATCGGAACTGACGTGGGTGAAGATCGAGGCGTCCACGTCCTTGAACAGCCCAGCCCGCACGTAATAGGCCTTGGTCGCCAGCAGCTCCTCGGCGACGCCGGGCCAGAGCATCAGGCGGCCTTCGAGGCCGTGCTTGGTCATCACCTTCTTCACCGCGATGGCCGCGGCGACGATCAGCGGCATGCCCGAGTTATGGCCCTCGCCATGCCCCGGCGCGCCTTCGACGATGGGCTTGAGATACGGCAGGCCGGGGGTCTGCGACACGCCGAGCACGTCGTCGATGTCGCTGCCCAGCGCGATCTTCGGCCCGCCCTTGCCCCAGGTGGCGGTGAAGGCGGTGGGAATGCCCGCCACCCCGCGCGTCACCGTGAAGCCGTTCTTTTCGAGGATGCCGGTGAGGTATTCGCTGGTCTTCACTTCCTGAAAGCCGGGTTCGGCGAAGCTGAAGATCTGGTCGACCATGACCTGGATCTGCTTGCGCTGCGCCTCGACTTCCTTGGCGACCTCGTCCTTGAGCGGCTGCGGCGCGGCGGCATGGGCAGGGGCGCCCATCATCGCGGTGGTGGCAAGGGCGGCGGCGAGCGCGGCGCGTTTGACGGTCTTCATGATCCGAAATCCTCTCTTAGAACTCGACCTTGGCGGAGACGCGGAAGGTGCGGCCGATCACGTCGTAGCGGCTGCGGTTGGTCTGGGCATAAGCGGGTACGTTGTTGCCGTCCGGACCGTTGCCGACGAGCACCGGGTCCTTGTTCAGCAGGTTGTTCACGATGAAGGTCAGGTGGCCGATGCCGTCGCCCATCGTCGGGAACTTGAAGTCCACCGAGGCGTCGAAGTAGACCGCGCCCTTGATCGAGTTGTCGTTGATCGTGCGGTACTGTGCGGTGCTGGCCGGGCAGTCGCCATCGCACTCGATCCAGTCGTTGCCGTAGACGCCGTCGGTGAAGCCCCGCGCCACCAGGTTCAGGCTGACCGGATCGATATCGTAGAACGCGCTGACGCGGTAGACCCAGTCGGGCGAGGCATACGTGCCGCCCGCCAGCACGCCCGCGTAGTCGATCGGGAAGCTGATGCCGTCGTCGACCACGTTCTCGATATAGTGCGTGGCCTGCCCGTGCAGGCGCAGGGTGCCGGGGCCCACCTGCGCGGTATAGCTGGCCTCGATGTCGAAGCCCTTGGTCTGCTGGCGGGCGAAGTTGATCGGGGTGAGGTCGATCGTGCTCAGCTGCCCGTTCACGAAGTGAATGTTCGGGCAGTAGGAGGTGATGTTCTGTTCATAGCACAGATCCACCGTCTGCTGCGCGGTGATCGATCCGATCGCGTCCTTGATCTTGATCTCGTAGTAGTCGAACGAAAGCGAGACGCCCGGCAGGAAGCTGGGCTCGAACACCGCGCCCAGCGTCCAGCTGTCGGCCACTTCGGGCTTGAGCGCACGGTTTCCGAAGGCATTCTGCACGAACTGCAGCGATCCGGTCTGAGGGGCATTCGCGCCCGTCGGGATGATCACCGAATTGGTACGCGCAGTGCCCGCAGCAAACAGTTCATCGAGGTTGGGCGCGCGGATGTCATGGCTCAGCGTGCCGCGGAAGCGCAGCGAGTCCAGCGCCTGCCAGTTGGCGCCGACCTTCCAGGTGCCGACCCAGCCCGACGTGGAATAATGCGTCCCACGCGCGGCGGCGTTGACGTTCATCCCGTCGAAGATCGGCACGTCGAGTTCGAGGAAACCCTCGGCCACGTCGTACTTGCCCTGGTTGACCCGGAAGTTGCCGTAGAGCCAGCCCGAGTTGAAGACCGGATCGACCGAACCGTTGATCTGCTCGCGCCGCCACTCGACGCCGGTAGCGAAGGCGATATCGCCGGCGGGAAGCGCGAAGGCCTTGCCCGAAATGGTGGCGGCGGCGACGTCCTGCTTGATCGTCTGGTGGCGCAGCGGCTGGTTGCCGTCGTTGTAGATGTAGTCGAGCGCCGCCTGCGAAGGGCCATTGGTGCCCAGCCGGTCGATCGGCACGCAGCCGTTGCCCGGATTAGTCAGGGTAGAGCGGCACACGATGTTGCCCGAACCGTCGAACACTGCATCCTGCGCCAGAGCCATGCGCGAGTTCATCCAGGTGTTGGTCAGCTCCTCGCGCGCCTTGGTGACGCCCTTCTGGTAGTAGACGTCCCAGTTCATCGGCTTGTCGAACAGGTCGAACTTGCCCTTGGCGCCGATTACGCCGCGATAGACCTGACGCCTGATGTTGCTCCCCGGGATCGGGAAGCCCGCGTTGGAGGTGCCCACCGTGATCGAGGACAGCCCTTGCGTCGCCATCTGCGCCGCGACGGTGGGGTACTGGCTGAGCAGGTAGGCATTGTCCGCCGCAATGGTCACCCCGGTGCTGGGAGTCTGCTGGTACGAGGACGCGCTGACCGAGCGGTTGTAGGAGAACTGCCCGAAGATCTCGATGTCGGGCGTGATCTCGAAGCCGACGCGCTGGAATGCGCTCAGGCGTTCATCGAGCGGAACGAGGGTGTTGGTGCCGACATGGCCGGCGAGTGTGGTCTGCCAGTCGCCGCCGATCATCCACGGGCTGGAGACGGTGCCATAGTTGAGCTGCCCGGTCTGCCCCTCGCCAAGGAAATAGGTGCCGCGCAGCGGGCCGCTGGTGATGAGGCCGCCCGAGGTGTAGCCCGCCGGACCGATGCCGCTGCCGACGAGGCGCTGCGGCTCGCCGTTGCCGGCGACGTAGGCGGGGTTGTTGATCTGGAAGTAGCCGGAATTGTTCCAGTCGCGGTCGATCCCCTCCTCGCGGTTCTGCTTGAAGTAGGAGACGTTGGTGAGCAGGTGTAGCCGGTCGTCCAGCAGCGAGAAGCCCGCGGTGCCGGTGAAGCGGTAGTTGAAGGCGTCGCCATAGGTCGAGATGCCGGTGTCGGCGCCGATCTTGAAGCCCTTGTAGCCGGTGTCGAGGATGAAGTTGACGACGCCGCCCACCGCGTCAGAACCATAGGCCGCCGAAGCGCCGCCGGTGATGACTTCCACCCGCTTCACCAGATCCTGCGGGATGGTGTTGATGTCCACGGTGCCGCCCACGGTCGAGGCGACCGAGCGCTGGCCGTCCACCAGCACCAGCGTGCGGCCGACGCCCAGCCCGCGCAAGCCGATCGAGTTGATGCCCGCACCCGCGTTCGAAAGCCCGCCTGACGCCGTGCCCGAAGTGCCCGAACCGGCGATGGCGGGCATCTGGTTCACGAAGTCGGAGATGTTCGCGGGGGCCTGCGCGGCGATGTCCGCTTCGCCCAGCACCGCGACCGGAGTCGGCGCGCTGTAGCCGTCGCCGACGATGCGCGAACCGGTGACGACGATGTCGTTGACCGGCTCCTCATCCGCAGGCGTCGGCGCGCCTTGCGCCATGGCCGGAGCGGCGAGCAGCAGCGGCACTGCCGCGCCTGCCAGCAGCAGGGCACGGACCGAACGCGCTGAAAAGGTTTCCATCATGCCTCGGCGCTGCGAGGATCGGCCCGAGGCCTGGACTACATTGCGCATCGCGAAAAACTCCCTGTGACCGAATCTCTCGCCACAGGCACCCTCATCCCGACGGACGGGGAATGGACGCGGTTCCTCCAGGCACACGGATGTGCTCACCGCCCTCGCGGCGGCGCCGGCAAAGCGCTTGCTGAAAGACCCGTATTCCCCGTTCCCGCCTACCCTTGCGGGAACCCCATCATCCGGCAGCGTCCGTCTTGGATTTCGGTTTGCCCCCGATCCGGATCGCTGCCTGATGCCGTCGATACTATCCGGAAGGGAGCGAATGATCCCAAGAAAGTTGCGTCTATTTTGTCGATCACTTGATGGATTTCATCGTTAATTTCGCAATCAACGCAAGATTGGTGCGAGCGGCCTGCAACCTGCGCATTTTCCCGAACGCGATTGCGCCCTGATTCGCGAAATGCAGCGCAGCATCGGCGATCCACTAGGCGACATGTGCAAGCGATGCCGCGCCTGCGCATGATTATCTCGCACATTCCCCCATCTGCGCAGGATTTCATCAACGCCAAGCAGTTCCGCCCCGATAAGTTCGGGGAAGCTGCGCGAGGTTTGCGCTAGGCTTTGCTGCAACGGCGAGATGAGGGGTTCACGCTCTCGCCACCAGCGCCGCACACCAGCGCCAAAAGGGGAATAATCGCGATGTCGTTCGTCACCCGCATGAAGCCTGTTCTTGCCGCAAGTTGCGCAGTTGCCGCGTGTCTTAGCGTCCTTCCCGCATGGGCCGCGCCGGTCGCGGTCGCCTCCACCGCCGAAGGCTCGTTGCTGCCGGTGCAGGTCGATGCGGCCAAGGGCAAGGTGCTGTTCACCCTGCCCGCCCCCGCCGCCGACGGCACTTCGGGCCGCTACCTGTTCACGCAGGCGATCAAGACCGGCCTCGGTTCCGCCGCGATCCGCATCGACCGGGGCATGCAGGGCGATACCAAGGTGCTCGCCTTCCGTCGCATGGGCGGCAAGGTCGCCGTCGTGTTCGAGAACCCGCGCTTCCGCGCCAGCGGCGACGCGGGCGTGCAGATGGGCGCGAAGGCCAGCTTCCCGTTCAGCACCGTCGCCATGCTCGACGTGGTGAGCGAGGCTGCCAACCTGAACGGGAGCGGCGTCACCGTCGACCTCACCCCGCTGCTGATGACCGACGCGATGGACCTGGCAGGCGCGATCGGCGAAAGCGCCAAGGGCTACAAGCTGTCGGAAAAGCTCAGCGCGCTCGATCCCGCCTCGGTCAGGGTCTTCCCGAAGAACGTCGAGCTGGAGACGGTCCAGACCTTCACCGCCGACAGCGCGGGCCGCGAACTCGATACGCTCGCCCCCGATGGCCGCGCGGTCAGCGTCACCGTCCATTCCTCGCTGATCGCGCTGCCCGAACCCGGCTTCGTGCCGCGCAAGTTCGACATCCGCTCGGGCAGCCACGCCACGCAGGCCTATGACTTCGGCACCCCGCTGGGCACGCCGATGCTGGTCGAATATTCCAACCGCTTCCGGCTGGAGAAGACCGACCCGTCCGCCGCGCGCTCTCCGGTCAAGAAGCCGATCGTCTTCTACATCGACAGCGCCGCGCCCGATCCGATCCGCACCGCGCTGGCCGACGGCGTGCGCTGGTGGGCCGACGCCTTCGACGCGGCGGGCTTCGTCGATGCCTTCAAGGTGGAGATCCTGCCCCCCGGCGTCGATCCGCAGGACGTGCGCTACAACGTGGTCAACTGGACCGACCGCCAGAACCGCAGCTGGTCCTACGGCGGCGGCGTGATCGACCCGCGCACCGGAGAGATCGTCAAGGGCGTGGTCGTGCTTGGCGCCCTGCGCGTGCGGCAGGACATCACCATCTTCGAGGGTCTCGTCGGCACCGCGCAGAACAACACCGGCGGCCCCAACGACCCTGTCCGCGCCGCGCTCGCCCGCATCAGCCAGCTCGGTGCGCACGAGGTCGGCCATGCGATCGGCTTCGTCCACAACTTCAAGGCCAGCCTGCAGGACCGCGCCTCGGTGATGGACTACCCCGCGCCCAAGGTCGCCATAACCCGCGGCAAACTGGACCTCAGCGACGCTTACGCCACTGGCATCGGCAAGTGGGACAAGTTCACCGTGGACTGGCTCTACGGCCAGCCCGCCCCCGGCGTGGACGGGGATGCGGAGGCTGCCGCCAAGGCCGATGCGATCCACAAGGCAGGGCTGATCTTCGGTACCGACGTCGATGGCCGCGCGCCCGACCTCGCGGTGCCCGGCGTCAACATGTGGACCGAGGGCAACGACACCCCCGCTGACCTCGCCCACACCATGGAGGTGCGCCGCATCGCGCTGGCGAACTTCGGCCCCGGCGTGCTTGTGTCGGGCGAACCGCTGTCCAACCTGAGGCGCAAGTTCGTGCCGATCTGGCTGTTCCACCGTTACTCGATCGATGCCACCGGCAAGCTGGTGGGCGGCGTGAACTATGAATACGCCGTCGTCGGCGACGGGCGCGGCGCGCCCTCTCCGGTCCCTGCCGCGCAGCAGCTGGAAGCGATCGACGCGCTTGTCGGCACCCTCTCCTCCCATGAACTGACAGTGCCCGCCTCGCTGGCGATGATGCTTTCGAGCGGCAGCAGCGCCCGCCCCGATGCCGAAGCCGTGCCCGAAGTGATGCGCGGCGCGGGCGCGGCGGTCTTCGATCCGCTCGTCGCCGCACAGGTCGCCGCGCAAGTCACGCTCGACAGCCTGCTCGCGCCCGCACGCCTGACGCGCCTGCACATCCAGCACGGCTATGATGCGGGCCAGCCCGGCGTCGGCACACTGCTGGGCAAGCTCTCCCCGGTCGTGGCCGCGCACGGCGATGCGGTGTCGCGCCGGATTTCGCAGGCCACCCTGCTCGCCATGGCCACCGCGCGGGCCGATGCCGATACCCCCGCCGACGTCGCCGCCCTGCTCGACGGCTACCTCAAGGAAACCGCTGCGGGCTTCGCGAAGGCGAAGGGCGGCTCCGAGGATGCGCTGTGGCAGGTCTCGATGGCCACGCTGCTGCGTGATCCCGAACGCCTCTCGGTCGAGATCGGCAAGACCAGCCGCCCTCGCCCGCCGATTCCCGCCGGGATGCCGATTGGTGGCGATACCGGATGGTTCGACAACATTCTGTCGGAATAACGCACCCTCCCACGCCCTTTTGTTTGAAATCCAAAGGACATTCGGCACTATGGTTTCGAAGTTGAAAAAAGGGGCGCTCAACAAGATGGATATGCAGTCCGGTAAACTGCACTGGCTGGATGCTGCGCGCGGCAAGCCCGCGCAGCATGAACTCGACGATACCGACCTCAAGCTGATGCGTGCCCTCGTTTCCGACGGGCGCGCATCGGACGTGTGGCTGGGCGAGAAGGTCCATCTGTCGAGCACGGCGGTCGCCCGTCGCCGCAAGATCCTGGAGGAAGCGGGCTACATCACCCACTATTCGGCGAACCTCAACGTCCGTTCGCTGGGGTACGGGACGCTGGTGATGGTCTCGATCGAACTCGTAGCGCAGACGGAATCGGTGCTGCAGGACTTCGAGAACGCCGTGCTGCAGAGCCCGTCGATGCAATTCTGCGCCTTCGTGACGGGCGACACCGATTTCCTCATGATCCTCAACGTGCAGTCGCTCGAGGATTACGACATGATCTACCGAAAGGAACTCTCGGTGCTTCCCCATGTGCGGCGCATCCGCAGCAGCTTCGTCCTGCGCGAAGTGGCCAGCCGCCAGATCGCGCCCGTCATTCTGGCAGGGCGTTGACAAGACCGGGCCGGGCTGGGGCCGGATAGCCTCAGGCGCGAAGGCGCTCCGCGTGCCAGGCGACGTGCTGCGGCATGAACGTGGAGATGAAGTAGTACGAATGGTCGTACCCTTCCTGCATGCGGATCGTCGCGGCCTGCCCCGCCTTCTCGCATGCTGCGGCGAGCAGGGGCGTGCGCAGTTGCTCTTCGAGAAAGCCGTCCGCCGTCCCCTGATCGACCAGCAGCGCCGGAACGCGCGCGCCGTCCTCGATCAGCGCGCAGGCGTCATAAGCGCGCCAGTCGGCACGGTCTTTGCCAAGATAGCCCGTCAGCGCCTTGTCGCCCCACGGGCAATTAAGCGGCGAGACGATCGGCGAGAACGCACTGACCGAACGGAAGCGATCGGGATTACGCAGCGCGATCGTCAGCGCGCCATGTCCGCCCATCGAGTGGCCGGTGATCCCCTGCCGCGCCATGTCGGCCGGGAAATGCTGCGCAACAAGCGCGGGCAATTCGGCCTCGATATAAGAGCGCATGCGGAAATGCTGCGCCCAGGGATCACGCGTCGCATCGACGTAGAAGCCCGCGCCCTTGCCGAAGTCGTAGCTCTCATCGTCAGGCACGTCGTCGCCGCGCGGACTGGTATCCGGCGCGACGAAGATCACGCCATGCTGCGCGCATGCTGCACGAAACTCACCCTTCTCGGTGACGTTCGCATGCGTGCACGTGAGCCCGGAGAGATACCATAATACCGGCAGCTTCGTGCCCGGCTCATGGTCCGGCACGAAGACGGAGAACGTCATCGGCGTTCTGGTCTCGGCGCTGTCGTGGCGATAGACGCCCTGCGTGCCGCCGTGGCTGCGGTTGGTGGAAATCGTCTCCAGGCTCATCGCATCAGGCCTTCGGTGCCTGCCAGAGGCAGAGCTTGTTGCCGGTCGGATCGCGCAAGTACGCGCCGTAGGCACCGGGGAACATCTCGCGCGGGCCGGGTGCGCCTTCACAGGTGCCACCCGCAGCAAGACCTGCAGCATGGGCGGCATCGACCGCATCGGGACCGGATGCGGCAAAGCCGATCGTGCCGCCGTTGGCGAAGCTCGGCGCATTGCCGTCGCGCGGGGTCACCGCAGCGAAGAAGCCGCCAGACGTGGCGTATCCGACGCCGTGCCCTTCGCCGATCAAGTTGCCCTCGCCATGACCGAGCGCGCCGAGAACGGCATCGTAGAAGGTCTTGGCGGCCGGAACGTCATTGGCGCCGACCATGATATGCGTGAACATCGAAATTTCCCTCTTCAGAAGACCACGACCGAGCGAATGGATTCGCCCGCGTGCATCAGATCAAAGGCGGTGTTGATTTCTTCAAGGCCCATGACGTGAGTTATCATCGGGTCGATCTCGATCTTGCCGGTCATGTACATGTCGACGATCTTGGGCACGTCGGTACGGCCCTTGGCGCCGCCGAACGCGGTGCCGCGCCAGTTGCGGCCGGTGACCAGCTGGAACGGGCGCGTCGCGATCTCCTTGCCCGCTTCGGCCACGCCGATGATGATCGAAGTGCCCCAGCCGCGATGGCAGGCTTCCAGAGCAGTGCGCATCACTTCGGTGTTGCCGGTGGCGTCGAAGGTGTAGTCGGCGCCGCCGTCGGTCATCAGCACGATCTTCGCCACGATGTCCTCGCGGCTCATGCCCTTCGTATTGAGGAAATCGGTCATGCCGAAGCGGCGGCCCCATTCCTCGCGATCGGGATTGATGTCGACGCCGATGATCCTGTTCGCGCCAGCAAGGCGGGCTCCCTGGATCACGTTGAGGCCGATGCCGCCGAGGCCGAAGATGACGACGTTGTCGCCCACCTGCACCTTGGCGGTGTTGATCACCGCGCCCACGCCCGTGGTGACGCCGCAGCCGATGTAGCACGACGACTGGAACGGCGCGTCCTCACGTATCCTGGCGACCGCGATCTCGGGCAGGACGGTGAAGTTCGAGAAGGTCGAGCAGCCCATGTAGTGAAAGATCTGCTGGCCCTTGTAGCTGAACCGGCTGGTGCCGTCGGGCATCAGGCCCTTGCCTTGCGTGGCGCGGATCGCGGTGCACAGGTTGGTCTTGCCCGAGAGGCACGACTTACACTGGCGGCATTCCGGCGTGTAGAGCGGGATCACGTGGTCGTCCTGCTTCACGCTGGTGACGCCCGGTCCCACCGCGCGCACGATCCCGGCGCCTTCATGGCCGAGGATCGAGGGGAAGATGCCCTCGCTGTCGAAGCCGTCGAGCGTGTAGGCGTCGGTGTGGCAGATGCCGGTCGCCATGATCTCGACCAGGACTTCGCCTTCCTTCGGCCCTTCCAGGTCCACTTCGACGATTTCGAGCGGCTTCTTCGCCTCGAAGGCAACGGCAGCGCGGGTCTTCATGCGGGGTGTCTCCTTTTCGCCGCGGGTTCTAGCGCCTTGCCGGATTGTCGTTAATGGGGTTCTTGGGAAAAGCATTATAACCGAGTGGAAAAAATCGTGATTGGAGCCTGGGACGGCATCGAGGAATTCGTGACGGTGGCGCGGACCGGCAGCTTCACCGCCGCCGCACGCAGCTTCGGCGCTTCGGTCACGCACATGAGCCGCGCCGTTTCCCGGCTGGAGGCGAAGCTCGGCAGCCAGTTGTTCCATCGCACCACTCGCTCGCTGGGGCTGACCGAAGCGGGCCGCATCTTCTACGAGACCGGCAGCCGCCTGATCTCCGAGCGCGAGGACGCCATCGCCGCCGTCACCGCGCAGGGCAGCCCGCGCGGCAACTTGCGCATCACCTGCTCGTACACATTGGGAGAGCGGTTCATCGGCCCGGTTTTGCGCGAGTATGCGCGTGAGCATCCCAGGCTCGCGATCGCCTGCGACCTCGACAACGACGTCGTCGATCTGATCCGCGACGGCTACGACATCGCCATCCGCACGGGGCATCTGGAGGACTCGCGCCTCGTCGCGACACGGGTGGCTTCGCGGGCGATGGTCACCGCCGCCGCGCCCGCCTATCTCGCCGCGAAGGGACGCCCACAACGCATCGCCGAGTTGAAGGAGCACGACTGTCTCGTCGGCTCGGCCGCGCTCTGGCACTTCCAGTGCGGCGAAACCTTTCGTCCGGAAGGGCGCTGGCGCTGCAACAACGGAACGATGGTGCTGGAAGCGGCGCTGGAGGGCATGGGCGTGTGCCAGTTGCCCGCGTTCTATACGGCAGCGGCGATCGCAGAGGGCCGGCTGGAGGAAGTGCTCGCCGGAGAATGTCCCGACGACGGACCGATCTGGGCCGTCTATCCACGCCTCAAGCACCTCTCCCCCAAGGTCAGCCTGTTCGTGGCGCTGCTGCGCCGCCGATTGCCCGCTTTATTGGCGGGGCAATCGGCGACGGAGTAAGGCTCAGCGGCTACCGAAGGCGTAGCGGACGTTGATACCGAACTCGCGCGGGGCGGTGGTGGTCACGCCATTGTATGTGCTGGTGAACGTGGTCGCCGCGCCGCCCCCCAGAATGTTGCGATAGGACGTGAACAGCGGGTCGGTCCGGGTCAGCGTCTTGGTGGTGTCCAGCAGGTTCTTGGCGAAGAGCGAGACTTCCCAAGCCCCCTTGGCGTCGCGGATGCCGGTAAAGACATTGACCAGACCGTAAGAGCCGAGGTTGTCGTAAATGTTCACCGGATCGACGCGCGAACTGCCGAAGAAGTTGAACAGGCCGCGCACGTACGCATTGACGTGATCGCTCACCGCGAAGCTGTATTCGCTGGTCAGCGTTGCGCTGAACGGCGCCTGGAAGCCGGAGCGCTGGTTGACCTGGCAAGCCGAGATGTTGTCGCTGCCGACCGCAGCCTGCAGAACCGGCAGCGAAGGCGCGGACGTGATCACGTCCGGCACGCCGTCCCCGTTGAGGTCGTTACACGGAACCGTGCCGCTCTTGATCTTGCCGATCGAGTAGCTGGCGACGAGACCCAGGTTCCAGCCGTCCATCACGTCGATCGAAACGTCGCCCTCGATGCCGTTGACCTCGACCGGGACGGCGCCGACGAAGTTGAACTGGGTCACCACCGGGTTGTCCGGGTTGGTGTAATCGACGAAGTAGACCCCGCGCCCGCCGGTGCGGTACGGATAGTTCTTGAACTTCTGGTGGTAGGCCGTCGCGTTCAGGCGCATGCGGCCGCCCATAAGCGTGCTCTTGAAGCCCAGTTCATAGGACTTGGAGCTTTCCGGCGGCAGGTTGACGAAGCTGTCCTCCAGTTCCGACATGCGCTGGCTGAAATCGCCGACCACGTTGATGCCGGGACGCCAGGAGCTTCCCGTGCTCGCATAGACCATGAAATCCGGCGAGAAGTTGTGCTTCACCGAGGCGGAGTAGATCCACTTCTTCGCATCCTGCCCGGTCGTGGCGGTCGAGGCGCCGTTGATGAACAGGCCGTTTTGCGAAGTGTAGGAGATGTGGCGCACGCCGCCGGAAACTTCGGTCCCTTCACCCAGGTGCGCGGTCAGGTTGCCGAAGAACGACTGCTCGTGGCTGGTGTTGGTACGGTCGATGGCGGTGTTGACGATGCCAAAAATGGCGCCGGTCGTCGCGCTCGTCGGATAGCCGAGGATCGTCGGGCGGTTGAGGGTCGTCGGGTTGTCGTTCTTGTAGTCGAAGAAGCCGACGACATAGTCGAAGATGTCAGCGATGCGCGCGTCGTTCTGCAGGCGGATTTCGTGCGAGGTCGCCTTGGGCGACGAATAGGTGTCCTGAACGGTTCCGGCGGAAAAGAAGTTGGCCTCGTCCGAATTTTCGATGCCGGTGATCTTCTGGGTATAGTGCTGGCCCTGATAGATCAGCACTTGCCCGAAGCCCGATGCCTCCGCGCGCCAGTTGTAGATGTCGTAGATCTGGTGGATCGGACGCGGCGATTCCATGATCGAGCGGCGGTCTGAACTGTCGATATAGACCGGGCTCGCAGCTGCGTCGGGGTTCACTTCGCTGAAGGACGCGACCTGATCGTAGAGACGGGCCTTGCGGTCCATCTTCTGGTACATGCCCTCGAACTTGAGCCAGTCGGTGGGCTGCACGATAGCGGAAATGCGGCCGCTCTTGGTGCGCTGGAAGGGATCGCGCGCGGAAGTGATCGGGCGGACGCGGTCGGCCTCGTTCTCGTCCCAGACACCGGCGACGCGGATCGCGGCGATGCCTTCGATGATGGGCAGGTTGAAGCCGCCCTTGAAGTTGAGCGTGCCGATATCGTTGGCGGTCATATCGGTGAAGCCGCCCACCGAGTAGAGGTCGGGCTTCTTGGCGCCGATGGTGATCGAGCCCGAAGGCGCGGCGCGACCGCGCAGCGTGCCCTGCGGCCCGCGCTGCACTTCGATCTGCCCGATGTCGTACATCTGTTGCAGGATCACGCCCGCCGTGATCGGCGCGTCGTTGAAGTAGAATTCGACCGTCGGGTTGGTGCCGCTGGCCGAGACGTCGAAGTTGACGCCGCGCAGGCGGCCGCCGCCGCCGACGCCGTTCGCCTCGGTGGTGAGCTGGAGGCCGGGGACGAGGGTGGAGACTTCCTTGAAGTCACGGATGTTGAGCTTGGCCACGTCGTCCGCCGTCACCGTGTCGATGACTGCCGGAACATCCTGCACCGCCTCGTCGCGGCGGCGAGCCTGGACGATGATGACGTTGCCGGCGACCGCTTCGTCAGCGGAAGTATCCGCATTTTGCGCAAGGGCGGGGGTCGAGAGACCGGCCAGGCTGGCGGAACACAAAAGTACAGACGAAAGCAGCCTCATCACATCATCCCCATCATTGGTCTTACCGTTCCGGCCGTTCCCCCGCGCGGCCTGCGAGCCGCGCGGTTCGGGAAATGACCGGCGATCACCCCGTTCTTGTGGCGGGGCCATTGTTCCCCAGGTCTCCTCGAAGCGGAAACCTGTCCGGCCAATTGCAAGACTTTCGTCCCGTGATCGGCTTGCGGACCATACGAGGGGGGCCGCCTGGAATGAAGCAGTGGTGGCCAACATCTTCCCGGCGATGATGCTCCTGTTGCCATTCGCCGTGGCGATTTGTCGAAGCGCGCGCCATCAGACATGAGGTAAGTGCCGGAAATGACACTTTTCCTCAGGAATCAGCCGAAGTTCGCGGCACATGCACTTGGCTGAGGCGCCCAAGACCGAGCGCAATATTGCATTCGGTCTTACCAATTCTATCAAATGTCGCAAAATGACGGCGCTGCGCGGATTGGCTTGAGAGGTCCGCAGTGATGTTCGAATCAGCGGCTCATGGGAAACCTTCACCCGTGACACTTTGCCGCCGGTAAAGTGTCATTGCTGACAAAGCGAAGCGCGGCCCGGAAAGGGGATTCTCACGATTCCGTTTATGTGCTCTATTTTGCCTCGCTATGTTCTTTCACACGCCCCTCTCCCCGCATCGCGGGCAGGCCAGCGACATGGCGGACCTGCTGGACCGCGTGGCACAGACAAGTTCGCGGCCGCGCTATGCCTTCATGGTGCTGAGCCTTATCGCGGAAATCGCGCGGCCCGATGGCAGCGCCGGGCCGTTCATCCTGCGCGAGGGCCGCACTACCCTGCTGCGCGACTGGCTTTGCGACGCACTCGCTCCGATGGGTGCGCGCGATCCTAAGCGACTGATTCTGGCTGAAAAAGTGCGCCTTGATCTGCTCTCATCCGGCAGAGCCCCGGCTGAACCGGCCGCAGCGCAAGCGGTGATCGCCGCCGAAGTGCACGAGCGTATCCGCAAATCGGGCAAGACCAATTTGAGCCGCGCGGTATCGGAACTGGTGCAGGCCGGACTGGTCCGGCGCCATTACCAGGGCTTCCGCGTCGATCACCAGAACCGCGGAGCCGGGCGGCATGCGGTCTATACGCTGGTCGGCGGAGCCCGGTGCCTGATGGGGCGATCGGCCGCCATGCCCCAGCCCGCCCCGCCGGGCAGAAGCGAAACGCGTCAGGGCGAACTCCGGCTCAACTGACCTAATATTGGCTCAATCGCCCGACATGGAGCCGCCAAACTCCGTCAAGCCGCCGCCAACCGCCTTCACGAAGGCTACACTCGCCTGCATCCGCTGCGTCTGAACTGAGATGTAGGCGCGCTGAGCATCGAGAGCGTCGGTTTGCGCCGTCACCACGTCGAGGTAACCGGCCGCACCGTCGCGGTAGCGGGACATGGCAATGTCCCGCGTGCGCTGCGCGGCGTCGGCCGCCTCCTTCTGCGCGACGGCGGCGGAGGAAAGGTGATGCATCGCCGCGATCGCATCCTCGACCTGGCGGAAGGCGGTCAGCACCGTTTCGCGGTAGTCCGCTGCCGTCTCCTCGTAGTCCGCGCGCGAGATCTTGACCTGCGCCGAGCGGCGGCCGCCGTCGAAGATCGTGAGCAGGCTGGTGAGCGGACCGAGCGACCAGAACGTGTTCGGCGTCGTCAGCAACTGGCCATTGGTGGTTTCCCACCCGCCCGCCGCACCAAGCGTCAGCGAGGGGAAGAACGCCGCCTTGGCCACGCCGATGCGGGCATTGGCGGCGAAGACCCGCCGCTCCGCAGCGGCGATGTCCGGGCGGCGCTGCAGCAGATCGGACGGCGTCGCCGCCGGAGGCGCGGGCGGCGCGAAATCGCCGACCGCCACCGGCAGATCGAAGCCGGACGCCACTTCGCCGACGAGCGCGGCGATCTCGTGCTCGGTGGCGGCGCGCTGGTTGGCGATCGTCGCCACTTGCGCGCGCGCATTGCCGAGGACGGTGCGGGCGCGATTGACGTCGATCCCGGAGGCGACGCCGCCGGTGTGCCGCTTGTCGGTCAGGTCATAAGCCCGGGCGAAAGCCTCGACCGAACGGTCGAGCACTTGCGCCTGCGCATCGAGCCCGCGAAGCCGGAAATAGGCGTCCGCAACCGCAGCCTGCAGACTGAGGCGCGCGGAAGCGAGATCGGCGGCGCTCGCATCCGATTCCGCCGTGGCCGCCTTCACCTGGTTGCGAATGCGGCCCCACAGGTCCAGCTCGTAATCGATCGACCCGCCCACGGTATAGTCATTATACTTGCGGGAGCTTCCGGTGCTGAGCGGCCGGTTCGCCGACAGCCGCTCGCGCGAAGCCTGCCCGCTCACGCCCGCTTGCGGGAACAGATCGGACTGCTCCACCCGCGCCGCAGCGCGCGCGGCGTCGTACCGCGCAAGGGCTGCCGCAAGGGTCGGACTGGCCTTGGCCGCGCGTGCCTCGAGATCGGCCAGCGTGGGATCGGCGTAAACGTCCCACCAAGGCCCCCTGCCCTCTGCATCGCGCGGAGTCGCGGCAGCCCAGCCGGGCATTTCCTTGAACTGCGCGGGCGCCGCGGTCTGCGGCGGTTGGTAGTCCGGTGCCATCGAGCAGGCGCCCAGCGCGAGAGCGACCGACAGGCCCAGCGTCCGGGCGAGCATGCCCCTGCCCCTGTCAACGATGGGGTCAGCCATTGCCGCCGGCCTCCTTGGCGCCCTTCCCGTCCGGCGCGGCGACGCGGACGCGGTCACCGGTGCGGATGGAGTCCGGCGGGGAATCGATAACCTTGTCGCCGGGCTTCAGGCCTACCGAGACCAGCACGGTCTTGCCCTCGTCCCGGGCGATGGTGACGCGGCGCAGCGTGACCGTCCCGTCCTTGCCGACGATCGCGACGCTCGGGCCGTCCTCCGCCGCCATGATCGCGCTGCCGGGAAGGCGCAGGCCGCCGCCGACCCCGTCGATGGCGAAGCGCACATGGGCGAAGGCACCGGGCTTGAGCGCACCGTCGGAATTGTCCGCCTGCAGCTCGACCAGCATGGCGCCCGACTGGGCATCGACCGAATTGGCCGAGCGGGTCAGCGACGCCTCGAAATCGCGGCCTGCGAATTCTGGCAGATCGAGGCTGGCCTTCATCCCCGCATGGATCTGCGAAGAGTAGACCTGCGGCACACGCACGTAGATGCGCATGCGGTGTACGTCGGAGACGGTGAAGAGCGGCTGCGATGCCGCGTTACCCGACACCACCAGCGCGCCGATCTGGGCCGAGCGACTGGTGACGACACCGCTGAACGGCGCGGAAAGCTGGGTGAAACCGCGCTTTGCATTGAGTTCGCGCACGCTGGCCAGCGCGGCATTCGCCAGCGCGGTCTTGGCCGCGAGGTCGCCCGCCTTCTCGTCCGCTTCCTGCTGTGAGACGGCATCCTGCGCCAGCATCGACTGCCAGCGCTTCGATGTCGTCGCGGCAAGGCGCTGGTTGGCGAGCGCGGTCTGGTAGTCCGCCTTGGCCTGTGCCAGCTGCTGGTCGATCTCGGGCGCGTCAAGGATGGCGAGCGTTTGCCCGGCATTCACGTGATCGCCGATGTCGGCCAGCCAGCGGCGGACGTAGCCGTTGGTCCGCGCGTTGATCGCGGCGCTGTTGTAGGCCTGGATCGTGCCCGGCAGGACGAGCCCGTCGCCGCCCTCGGCCGTGGCGGGCGAAACGACGGTGACGGTCGGAACCGCAGCGTCTGCGGCCACCGCCTCGAGGTCGTTGGTGGCGCTGATCCGGCTCGCGACGCCGAAGGCGACGACGGCCAGCGCGACGACGGCGGCGCCGATGCCGACCTTCTTCAGCGTTCCGCTGGACGGGCCGGGGACGGAAGCGGTGTTTTCAGTGATCTCGGGTTCAAGCATGGCTGGGCTGCATTTCCATCGAACGGGTCTGCTCGTCGCCATGGGTGCGGCGGCGGTGGACGAAGCTGAACACGGTAGGGACGAAGAATAGGGTTGCGATCGTAGCGCAGATCAGGCCGCCGATCACCGCGCGGCCGAGCGGGGCGTTCTGCTCACCGCCCTCGCCCAGCCCGAGCGCCATCGGCGCCATGCCGATGATCATCGCAAGCGCGGTCATCAGCACCGGGCGGAAGCGCACGAGGCCCGCCTCGATCGCCGCCTTGGTGGCATCGCCCAGTTCGGCGAGTTTTTCGCGCGCGAAGCTGACGACGAGGATCGAGTTCGCGGTTGCCACGCCCATGCACATGATCGCGCCGGTAAGGGCAGGCACCGAAAGCGTGGTCCCGGTGGCGAAGAGCATCCATACGATCCCGGCAAGCGCGGCGGGCAGCGCGGTGATGATCACGAAGGGATCGACCCAGCTCTGGAAGTTCACGACGATCAGCAGGTAGATCAGGAAGATCGCCCCCAGCAAGCCGAAGCCGAGGCCGGAGAAAGCGGTGTTCATGGTCTGGTACTGGCCGCGGATCGTGACGCTGGAACCCTTGGGCTGTTCCTTCTCGAGCGAATCTATGGCCGACTGTACGGCGGCCGCGACATTGCCGAGATCACGGCCCTGCGTGGTCGCATAGATGTCGATCACGGGCTGGATGTTATAGTGCGAGACCACCGAGGTCGTGCTCGACCGGGTAAGCGAGGCCAGCGCGCCGAGCGGCTGCGTGGGCGTTCCGGCAGTGCCCGAGACCGGGATGTCCGACAGCGCGTTCATCGAACCGACCTGATACTCCGGCGCCTGCGCCACGACCGGATAGGACACGCCGTTTTCCGGATTCACGAAGAACAGAGGGGCGGTCTGCGCCGTGCCGGCCAGCGAACTGGCAAGGCTGGTCGTCACGTCCCTTTCGCTCAGTCCGTACTGACCGATGCGTGCCCGATCGACCTCCACGTCAAGCTGCGGCGAGCGCGCGGGCTGCTGCAGCCGCATGTCGGCGATCCCGGGAATGCGCGAAAGTCTGGTCATCAGCTTGTGCGCGTAGATACGCGCGGCGTCCTGGTCCTTGCCCGCGATCTGGATGTCGATCGGCGAAGGCGAACCGAAGTTGAGGATCTGGCTGGTTATGTCGGCGGGCAGGAAGGCGAACGTGGCGCCGGGGAAACGGCGCGGCATTTCCACACGCAGACGATCGACGAATTGCTCGGTCGGCTGGTGGCCTTCCTTGAGAGTGACCAGAACGTCGCCATCCTGCGGACCGATCGTTCCGCTGTTCGAATAGATGGTGTTGAGCGGGCTGACCGGCAGGCCGATGTTGTCGGTGACGGTGCCAAGCTGTTCTGCCGGAATGATCCGGCGGATCTCGCTGGTAATCGCCTCGAACCGCGAGGCCGAAGTCTCGATGCGGGTGCCTGCGGGCAACCGCACGTGCATGGCGATCTGCCCGGAATCGACCGCCGGGAAGAAGTTGCTGCCCAGGAATGGCATCAGTCCGAACGAGACGAGCACGATCGCAAGGAAGCCGATCATGAAGCCCTTGCTCGATCCCAACGCCCGGCGCAGCAGGCTGATGTAGACCGCCCTCACCTTTTCGAACCGCGCCTCGAAGCCGCGCTGGAAGCGGACGAACACGTTGCGCGAGCCTGGCTCTCCGGCGTTGTGATGGTTCTCGCCGTGCGGGGCATGCGGCTTGAGCAGGTACATCGCCATGGTCGGCACCAGCGTGCGCGACAGGATGAACGAGGCGATCATCGCGAAGACCACCGACAGCGCCATCGGCACGAAAAGATAGCCCGCGACGCCCGGCAGGAAGAACATCGGCACGAAGACGATGCAGATGCACAGCAGCGAGACGAACGCCGGCGTCACGATCTGCGCCGCGCCGTCGAGGATGGATTCCACGACGCCCTTGCCCTGCTCGAGGTGCCAGTTGATGTTCTCGATCGTCACCGTCGCGTCATCGACGAGGATGCCGACCGCGAGCGCAAGGCCGCCCAGCGTCATCACGTTGAGCGTCTGCCCGAAGATCGCCAGCGCCATGACGGCGGCCAGCACCGCCAGCGGGATCGACAGTGCGATGATCACCGTCGAGCGCCAGGAGCCGAGGAACAGGAGGATCATCAGCGAGGTCAGCGCGGCGGCGATCGCGCCTTCGTGGATGACGCCACTGACCGCCGCCTTCACGAACAGCGACTGGTCGCCCACGATCAGGACCTTGAGCGTGTCGGGCAGCGTCTGCTGGATGGAAGGCATGGCCTCCTTCACCCCGTTAACGATGGCCAGCGTCGAGGCTGCGCCGTTCTTGAGCACGGTCAGCAGCGCCGAGCGGCTGCCATCGACATGCACGATGTTCTGCTGCTGCGCGCTGCCATCGCGCACGTAGGCGACGTCACGCATATAGATGGTGGCGCCGTTGACGACCTTGACCGGGATGTCGTTGAGCGCGTCGATCGTGCTCGGCGAGTTGTTGAGGCGCACGCTGTACTGGGTCGCACCGATCTTCACGAAACCAGCTGGGTTGATCTGGTTCTGTGCGGCAATGGCGTTGCCGACGTCCTGCGCTGAAAGCCCGCGCGCCTGCAGCGCTTGCGGATCGAGGTCGATCTGGACCTGACGCTGCTTGCCGCCGGACGGGAACGGCATGGCAAGGCCGGGCACGGTGACGAGGCGCGGACGAATCTGGTTCTGGCCCAGATCGAAAAGCTGCTGCTCGGTCAGCCCCTTGCCCGATAGCGCAAGCTGTAGGATCGGGACGGTGGAAGCGGAATAGTTGAGGATCAGCGGCGGCGTCGCACCCGGCGGAAGCTGCTTGAGGATCGTCTGCGAGATCGAGGTGACCTGCGCCGTCGCGGTGCGGATATCGACGCCCGGCTGGAAGTAGATCTTGACGATGCCGATGCCCTGGTAGGACTGGCTCTCGACGTGTTCGATGTCGTTGACGGTGGTGGTCAGCACGCGTTCGTAAGGGGTGATCATGCGATCGCCGACGTCCTGCGGCGGCAGGCCCGCATATTGCCAGGCGACCGCGATCACCGGAACCTTGATCTCGGGAAAGATGTCGACCGGCGTTCTGAACGCCGCGAGGATACCGCCGACGGCAATCAGGATGGCCATGACGATGAACGTCAGCGGGCGGTTCAGGGCGACTTTGACGATACCGATCATCGACTTCTCCATGCGCCGCGAAGACACGGTCGATCCGTGCCTCGCGACCCCTTCAACGCCATCCTCGTCGTAGACCGACCGCACCGCCCTGCCCCGCCGCGCCCGAGGCGCAAGACGAAAGCCCGGCCGGCGATGCCGGGTCAGGAAACGGATCGGTCACCCGCCTTGTTGTTCGGGAGCGGTGTTGGCCGGCCGCATCGTGAGAGGAACCCCTCACGGGATCGCCGATGCGCGCTTGGATCTTTTCTGTCCAATATATATGGACGCATGATCAATATCCAAAACCTATCAATCGGAGCATGACCCTTGGAGCTCAGGCACCTGCGCTACTTCATCTGCGTGGCCGAGGAACTGCACTTCGGCGCCGCAGCCCGGCGCCTGGGAATCTCCCAGCCTCCCCTTAGCCAGCAGGTCCGCGCGCTGGAGGACGAACTGGGCGTGCGCCTGTTCGAACGCACCAGCAGGAGCGTCAAGCTGACCCGGGCCGGCTTGCATTTCCTGCCGCACGCGCGCGAGACGCTGGCGCAGGCCGATCGCGCCGCCCGCATTGCCCGACTGGCGGATTCCGGAGAGGTCGGCCGTCTCAGCCTCGGCTTCTCGCCTTCGGTGCCGTTCACCCCTTATGTGGTGGACGCACTCGCCCGGTTCCGGGCGAAGTTTCCGGAAGTGAGCGTCGAACTGCACGAACTCCCGCGCGAGGACCAGATCAGCGGCGTCGAGCGCGGAACGCTGGACATCGGTATCCTGCGCGCCTTCTCACCGCTGACGCTGCTGCCGCAGATGCAGATGCTTCCGCTCCAGTGCGAGGGAATGATGCTGGCGATGCGCCGCGATCACCCGTTCACCCGGTACGATCGCCCGCTTACGCTGGCCGACATCGAAGGCGAACAGTTGATCCTCTTCAGTTCGATGAACGGCGCCGGCTTCAACGAGATGCTCGGCCTCCATTGCGAGGAACTCGGTTTCCGTCCGACCGTGTCGCTGGAGGCCGACAGCTTCGGTACACTCGTGGGGCTTACCGCCGCAGGGCTCGGGATCACGATCCTGTCGCGTTCGCTTGCCCGCTTCAATGTCGATACGCTGACCTTCCGGTCGATCGAGATGCCGTTCTCCAGCCAGCTCTTGATGCTGCATTTGCGCGATGCCTCTCCGACGACGCGCAACTTCCGCAGCCTGATCGAACTGTCAGGCGAGTGACATGGTGTGCCCGCAGCCGTCAAACGGCTCGGACATCATCGGTCATTCGGCCTCGGTAGCGCTACGCCGTCTGGCATAGCTGACGACGAAGGCGTCCCACACCCGCAACCACTCGGTTTCGCTGCGCTTGCGCGAAATCCCGGGGAAGCCGGCGCGGAATGCGTCGGCCATCTGGTCCACCGCCCAGGGATGGCCCTTGTCCAGGCCGATCTTGCGAAACGCGGCTTCCCGCGCGCCGAAGCTCATGCTGCCGTTCGGGAAGTCGAGCAGGGGTTCGTCGGACGCGGCATTTCCGGAATCCGGGCGAAGCTTGCTGCTGCCCTTCGCCGGGACCGATGATCTCGGTGCCTCTTTTGCCGCGGGAGCGCCCAGCAGCCGCAGATGCGGTCCGACCAGCTTGCGCTCCAGCGGCGCCGGCGAGGGATAAAGCACGACCTTTCGCCCGGACATGTCGATATTGGCGTTCGGGTAGACTGCCGAGACGAGTTGCATGGTCTCGCGCACGGTCTGGCGGAAACGCTTGCTGTCCGCGTCGTTGCCGAGGTGGCGCGCCAGCTGGTCCCAGGAGATTGTCTGCCCCTTGTCCACGCCGATACGCGGCAGCCGATAGGCCAGATACGTATAGAGGTCGAGCGCCGTGGGCGTGCCCTTGAGTTCGCGGATGGCGACTTCGTTGAGCGGCACCGCATGCTCGATCAGGTGCGAATAGAACCCTTCTGACATGCGGATTTCGCGCGCGAAGGCCCCGTTCTTCTCGAGCGATCCGGCATATTCGTTGGAAATCTTGACGTCGCGCACCGCGAAAGCATTATCGCCAGCCTCTGTGCCGTCCCAGCGGATCTGCCATTCGCAGGCGAGCAGGCGATCGACCTGCTCGCGCATGCGGTTCGCCGTGCCGCGCGGTCCATAGGACACGGTCTGGTAGCCGAGCCTGCGCATCCATTCGGTGAAGTTGCGCCCGAGATAGACGTCCCGCGACCGCTTCGAGACGGCCTGCGATAGCAGATAGATGAGCGCGACGCGCGGATAGGCGCCATACGGCACACCGAGACTGCGCAGCACCGGCTTGCCGTCCACCGTCTGCAGTACGGGACGCGGATTGATGGCCAGCGCATACTTGCCATCTTCGCGCAGGATGGGCTGGGTCTCGTCCTTGGGCCGCTTGGTCGGCAGCGACATGGCGCATAGCGCCGAATGGAGGAACGCCGGAACCGGTTCCTCGTCGTGGACGCGCAGAAACGCATCCATCGTCAATTGCGATCCGGCAGCCTGGGCAAGTGAACGCACCCGCGCCTCGCCGCCATCGAGCATGGCGAGCGCGTACTGGTGTCCGATCGGCTTGCTGCTATCTCCGTTCATGTCGCCCTGCTCTGCCCCGACTCAGGGACCTGTAATGTCCCGCTTAGACAACAGGTTTCGGCCTGATTGGCAAGGAGGTTGGCAGTTTCGGCAGGAATTGGCGGTTGAAACCTACAAGCTCACCGATGATCTCGGTGCCTTTCTCGCGCCACTGCCAAATTTCCCTGTTTTTCAATCAAGCCGATTCGCGAATCGGATATTGATTAGGGATTCTTGTAATAGGTATGCGCTCCGAGATCATCGGTCCCAACCGCTCCGAGATCATCGTTCAAACGCACCGTCATCATCGCTGCGCACCGTCATCATCGGTCTTTGGGGAAAACCTCGCCCCTGCGTTCGCAAACGACCGGGATGCGCTGCCCCTGAAGGGCGATTCTGCGTCTGCAGGTCGCCAACGGCACCGAGATCATCGGTCGCGCGAATCGAGGCAATAGCCGCCTTCGTTCTTTTCGGGGCAAAAAGCACGGAGATCATCGGTGCTTTTGTAACACTGGTGGACGGTCGTTGCTCGAAACTTCCAACCCGGGTAGGGTCGGGCTTCAAACTCACAAGACGGGTATCTATGGCGACGACCCCTGCTCCTTCTGACATCAGCGGCGACGAACTGCTGGAAGATAGCCTTGGCCTGCTTCACCGCAAGGCTCTCACCATTCTCAAGCGTATCCGCGACGGAGCGCTCGATCCGGAGACCGGCCACAAGGTCGGTCCCTCCTACCCGATCTCCAAGGCAGCGTCCCTGGTCGGGCGGACGGCCTCGGCGATCCGCGAGGCCGAGCGCGACGGCCGCCTGCCCGAGCGAGACCGCACCGCGTCCGGGCACCGGGTACAATATACGCTGGAGGAACTCGATCACATGCGCGCCGTCTTCGGCACGCGGCCGTGGCGCGCGCCGGGCGATACTCCGGCGATCCTTTCGGTGTCGAACTTCAAGGGCGGCGTCGGCAAGTCCACCCTCGCCCTGCATATGGCGCAGCACTTCGCGATCCGCGGCTACCGTGTGCTGTTCATCGACTGCGACAGCCAGGCCAGCTCGACGATGATGTTCGGCTATCGTCCGGACGTCGATCTCGGAGAGGACGACACGCTCTATGGGCACTTCCATAATCCCGAACTGCTCGGCGTGCGTTCGATCATCCGCAAGACGCACTTCTTCGGGCTCGATCTGATCCCCGCCAATCTCAAGCTCTATAACCTGGAGTACGAGATCGCCGGCTACCTGGCCCAGAACCAGAGCTTCGATATCATCGACATCATTGCCCAGGCGATCGACGAGGTCGTGGACGACTACGACATCGTGGTCATGGATCCGCCGCCGGCACTGGGCATGGTGTCGATGGCCGTGCTTCAGGCTGCCAACGCCATGGTCATCCCCGCGCCGCCCAGCGTGATCGACTTCGCATCGACCGTCTCTTTCATCGACATGGCCCGTACCACCATGAAGCAGCTGGAGCAGCTGGGGGGCAGGGTGAGGCCTGCCTACAATTTCATCCGCCTCGTCGCCAGCCGTGTGGACGACAGCAAGTCCATGCACCGCGAGATCCTGGCGATGATGCGGCAGGTGTTCGGCGGCTCGATGATCGGCTCGGTGCTCAAGGTCAGCGCCGAGATCGACAATGCCAGTTCGCGTATGAAGACGGTCTTCGAACTCGACCGCCCGGTCACCTCGCATGAGGTCCATAATCGGTGCGTACGCTTCCTCAACGACGTCTGCCATGACATTGAACAGGACGTTTTGCGCACCTGGGAAAGCCGCGCCGGGAAGGTGGATTGATCTGTTGCCACGTGGCAACGAACGACAAAACACTATAAATTCAAAGTGATGTAAAATTCGATCCGGTGATTGCCTGCAATTGGATCGAAGGCGACAATGAACACGAATACCGGTGTTGCCACGTGGCAACCGGCGGTAGGATTATACGCTGCGGCGGACGGGAAATGACTATGGCAAAGGGTAATCGCGGGTTTGGGAGCAGCCTCACCGAGGGGCTCGAGGATGCGGAGCTGGACACCTCGGCGCCGTCCGAAAGCATCATGGCCAGCCGGAGCCAGACCCTTGCGCGGCTCGCTTCGGGCAAGGTCGTGACCGACCGCACCGAATGGGTGGACCCGGCTCGGTGCCGCCCCTGGCGGTTGCACAATCGCGACATCGATCACCTCGATGAAGAGAGTTGCCGGGACCTGATCGACGCATTCCTCTCGGCGAAGAAGCAGCGCATCCCGGCGATCGTCCGCAGGCTGACGAACGACCCTGATTACGACTACGAGATCATCGCGGGTGTCCGCCGGTGGTGGACCGTGCAGTGGCTGCGCACGCATCATCACCCCGAATACGAATACCTCGTCACCATCCAGCACGTGTCGGACGAGGAGGCGTTCCGCGTCTCGGACATCGAGAACCGCTCGCGCAAGGACATTTCCGACTGGGAGCGCGCCAACGAGTATATGCGGGCACTGGATGAGTTCTACGACGGCTCGCAAAGCGAGATGGCCGAGCACCTGAAGATCTCGCGTTCCTGGCTCAGCCGTCTTCTCGACGTCGCGCGTCTGCCCGAAGAGATCGTGGCGGTCTTTGCCGATACCCATGACATCACCGTGCGCGTGGCAAGGGACATCAAACCGCTTACCGGCGATCCGCGCGCGCTGGCGCTTATGGTCGAAGAGGGCAGGGGGGTGTGCGCTGAGCGCACCGACCTTGGCGTGAAGCTGTCCGGCCCCGAAGTCGCCAAGCGCCTGATCGCTGCGACGGTGGCCAAGACGAAAAGCGGCGGTGGTGAACTGGTGGTCAAGGCCGGGAACGGGAAGCCGATGCTTCGCTACGCCCGCTCGGCGCGAAGCGGACTGACCTTGAAGATCGTTCCGCGCTCGGGCGCATCCACGGACGAACTGCTTGGCGCGATCCGAGGGCTGATCGAGGGATGAAGCGCGATCGAGGCAACATCATAAGGTGTTGGCCTCGAAAAACTCGAATTTCCTCTGAGGGCGTCTCTGAGCGCAGGGAGGCGAATTATATATCCGTGGTCGTCGGGCGATCCTGTCGGGGCTGTAAGGGCGCTTTCCGGCAGGGTCGCAAAAGCGGGTCACAGGGCTGAATTGGGAGTCGATACGCTCCGAGCAGGCCGATTTTGCGGCGTTTCAGTCTTCGTCGTCAACGGGAGGTAGATTGTTGCGACGTGCCAGCAGTCGATCGATCGCTTCGAGCGATGCCTCATAATCGTCGAGAGCACCGGCCGAGAATGCCGATGGCTCGGGTGCGGTGGGCCTTTGCAAGTCCCTTGGCGTCGCGCGCAGTTCCAGCAGGTGAGAACCTGAGATCGTCGTTCGGCCGATCGCGCCTTGGGCCTCCCAACTTTCGATCATACCGGTAACGCCAAGGCGTGAGGCGCCGAGCATCGTTTCTATCTGTCTTGAGCGCAAGGGGCCAAACCCGGCGAGCAGTTCCATCAGCATCGGCGCCCGTGAACTGCCGCGCCGCCCGGGCACCGGAGCATGCACGAAGCTCGCAAGGGCGTGTGCTGAGCGCAACTGTGAAAGCATCTTTCCAGCGGCTTCGAGCAGGCCCGGCGCGCCCGATTGGCGTCGCCGAAGGCCATCGGTCATGCCAAAGGCCTCCAGCCTCGCAAGGCCGGGCATGGGGAAGGCGATGCGCAAGCCTTGTCCATCGCACAAGTGCCGCCCGGCGAGCATGTCGATGGCCCAGAGGGGGGCTTGAGGAGCGGGTATGGCGACGTCGAACTGGCGATTAGCGAATGCGAGGCGCGTGGTCGTTCGCTCAGACGGTGCAAAGTCGATGCTGGAGGCAAGGGCGTCGTGCAATGCGGCGAGATCGGAAAGCGGGGCCGGGGAATCCGCCGAGGGCAATCCGCGAACCAGCATGCGCGCGGCCTCGACGATCCGGTGGGCTTCGGCGTTCGCGTTGTGCCCGGAACTGTCCAGCGGGGCCAGTAGGGCGGTCTTGAGCTGCTCTGCCAGCTGGCTGACTATGGCATCGTCCCAGTTGGCAAGTTCGGTCAGGATCGCGCTGCACACAGATCGCGGGTCGCGGGCATGTCTGGGGCTTTCGTCGGACAAGGTGGTCAAGCCCGCGAACCAGGCATGAAAGCGCATGTCGGTGAAGGCGTGTCCTTCCTGGCGAAGTGCCGAGATTAGGGCATGGCGCAAGGCCTGTCCCGCAAAGACGCGAAGGGTGGCCTCGGAGCAGTAGGACAGGGCCCCGCACAGTTGCCCAAACGTCATGACGGCGTCGGCATCGCGGGCCTTGAACCGGTCGTTGTCTGGCCTCAAACTCATGATTAGTTGGCCGATACTTCGCTGTTTATCGGATGTTTCACAGTCATATGTATATCTAAATCGTGTTCGCTATGCAATCGGTCGAACAAGCCGTTGCCTATCCCCATTGGGCGTTGAATTTGTCCCATGCCGCCGCCTCCGTCGCGATCAGATCTTCGAAGCCGGAGGGGGCATGCGCCGGCCATGCGTTACGAGGCCAGTGATGGCTCGGATCAGGTTGAACCGTGGTGTCGGCCTGGATCTGGGCGAGGAAATTGGCGGATGGCTCACGCCGCCATGCTTCCAGCGCCGGGATGTCGATCGTTGCGAGCGTGATGTCCGGCGCATCGGGCGCGGGATTTGCGATCGAGACGCCCTTGTAGTCGAAGATCGTCGAGCGCGGTGCGTCTTCCGGTCCGGAGATGTTGGCGGCGGCGAGGTACACCATGTTCTCGAAGGCCCGCACAGGCCGGACCTGAAGCGCGCCTGCTCGCTGCAGATAGTCGAGGTGCGGGGCGGCTGCTATGGGGTTAAGTACCACTTGGGTGCCGTTGAGTGCCAGTGAGCGGCACACTTCCGGCCAATGGAGTTCGGCACCGATCACCGCGCCGAGACGGCCGATCGGCGTGTCGATCACGGGGTGGAACGCCTCCTTGCCGAAGACTTCCACGAACCGCTCGTACACATCGATCGGGCTGGTGCGCAGCGATAGCGAATAGCCCTTGCGGTGGACGAGGGCGATGCCGTCGTCGGGGCCGACGATGACGCAGGAGAGGAAATGGCGACCCGGAAAGGCGTCGTGGCGCTCGGGCACCTGGACGGCGATCCATGCGCCGGTGCGGCGGGAGGCTTCGGCGATGCGCTCGATCTCCGGGCCGGGGAGCGCGAAGGCGGCGTCGTGCCAGGCCTCGGGGGAAACCATGGCATAGCCGGTCAGGCCGAACTGCGGGAACACGACCAGCCGTGCCCCGTGATCACCGACCGCCCGCTCGGCCAAGGCGATGGTCTGCGCGATGTTGTGGTCGATCGCGGCGCGGTCCACGGCGCCATTCGCGAACACGCACTGCGGCGCCGAGGCGCACGTGGCGAGGACATAAGGCGGGGGCGGGGCGTGGCGCATCTTGGTCTCCCTCTGTCGGTTTGGAGCGTTCGATAGCGCGATTTTCCGCCGCTTATTCTTGGGTGAGGCGCCGTTTGCCCACCTGCCGGAGACATTGGCTCGCGGAGTGTGGCGCCATGCGGTGCGGGTATGGCTCATTGCAATCTACTGATTGGAGCCGCGCCGCGCTCCCCGTCATCATCGGCGTTTCAGCACAGGGGATCATGGATGAGCGTCAGGGATCGGGCCGAAAGCAGTTCCGCAAAGGGCAGCCGCCGGGTGGGCAGGATCGTCGGCGGCGTGGTGGCGGCAGTGGCGCTCGTCGCGGCGGGAACGCTGGGCACTATGCGGCTTGGCTGGTGGAACCCCAGCTATGAGGCTGTCGCGGCCGAGCAGGCGACCGGGCCGTCGAAGTTCGAGATGGTCGGCGACGTCAAGCTGCATGTCCGCGACGAAGGGCAGGGGCCGGTCATCCTGATGCTCCACAGTTCCATGTCGAACCTGCGGATCTGGGACGGCTGGGCCGACCAGCTCAAGGGCTCCTACCGCGTCATCCGCTTCGACTGGCCGCCTTACGGGCTGTCGGTCGATCCGCGTGCCTCGCAGGGGATGCCGAGCGTCGTGGAACTGATCGAGCGCTTCGTGAAGCAGAAGGGCCTTGGCAAGTTCGTCATCGTCGCCAGCTCCAGCGGGGCGACGATCGCGACGATGTACACGGCGCGCCATCCCGAGCAGGTCCGCGCGCTGGCGGTCTCTACCCTGCCGCTCAAGGCGCCGCCTCCGACCGAGACTTCGGCTCTCGTTTCATCGGTCCTGTGGGTGCACACGAACCTCGTGCCCAACTACATGCCGGAGTTCTTCTACCGCCATTCGCTGGCCGAACTCTACGGGCGTCCGGAGCGGCTGAAGCCCGAGACGGTCCATTGGTACTACATGACCAACAACATCCCCGGCGGTTTCGCGCGGGTGAAGACCTATTACGAGGCGAACACCAAGGCGGTGTGGAAGTCCGGTGCGGGCGACGCGGCGGCGGCGGTGAAGGTGCCGGTGCTGCTGCAGTGGGGCGACCGAGACATCGTCATCCCGAAGGACCGGGCCGACGACGCGCGGGTGATGTTCGCCAATGCGCCGATGAAGATCATCCACTATCCCGACGTCGGCCACTACCCGATGATCGAACTGCCCGAGCAGACCGGGCGCGACCTCAAGGCATGGATCGACGCACTTCCGGCGGCACCCGCAGCAGGGAAATAAGCGCGGGGGATTGTCCGCAGAGCGGGGAGGAAGCGTTAAATTCTGGACCCGGGGGCGGCTCCGGGTTCCCCTTCCTCTTTCCGTCATAGGGCTTGAGGTGGGATCATGGATCTTCGTCAGTTGCGGCACTTCATTGCGGTTGCGGAGCTGGGCAATTTTTCCCGGGCGGCAGAGCGCGTCTTCCTGACGCAGCCCGCGCTTACCCGCAGCATCAAGACCCTTGAGGACGAGATCGATGCGCGGCTGTTCGACCGCCGTTCCAGCGGGGTCGAGCTGACGGCGGCGGGCACGGCTCTGCTCGAGCATGCCCGGCTCATGGTCAACGAGCAGGAGCGGGCGCAGCAGCGCATCGCCCTTGCCAAGCGCGGGCTGGGCGAGGAACTGGTGGCCGCGATCTGCCCCTTGCAGGCACAGATGGGTCTGCGCGCCGTCGTGGCGGAATTCACGCGCGAGCATCCCGACGTATCGCTGCGGATCGTCGAGGGGCATGTTGACGAGACCGTTCCCGCTCTGATGGACCGCAAGGTCGATCTCGTCTTCACCACCGTCCCGGCCACGACGATGCAGGAGAAGCTGGCCTATGAGCGGATCCGCAGTTCGTCCTGCTCGATCTACGCCGCGCCCGGGCACCCGCTTGCGCATCGTAGCGGTATCACGCCCGCCGAGCTGACGCGCTGGGCATGGGCGATGCTGGACCAGAAGCACTGGCTGGCAGCCACTCGCAACTACTTCGCGGTCGGCAACGCCGGGATGCCGGCCGCCGGGGTCAGGACCAGCTCGGTTTCGTTCATGAAGTCGCTGGTACTGGAGGAAGGCATGCTGGGCATGCTGCCCGATGCGCTGATGGAGGGCACCGGCGCGGTCGCGCTGAATGTCGAGCGGATGCCGCGCCCTCTGCGCGCGGGACTGCTGTTCCGGGCGGATGCCGAGATCAAGCGTTCGGCGGAACTCTTCGCGGAGAAGCTGCGCGCCCATGTCGGGCGGCCGGACGTGGAGGAAAGCCGGGCGATCCCGCATGTTCCGGTTGCGGTTCTGGTGGAAAAGCGTCCTCACGCGAATTGATATACGGCAGCCCCGGCGGTCAGTGCCGGGGCTGCCGTTTCCTTCAGGTCGGCTCGCCCGTGGGATCGACCGCAGGGTCAAGCGCGGGCGCTGCCGTCGTTTCCGCCAGCGCCAGTTCCCCGGCGTCGAGGCGGTAGAAGCACATCGTGATGAAGGCACCGGCCATCGCCAGCGCCGGGATCACGGACTCGCACATCATGATCGCCCATTCCGCGTCGGCACCCTGCGCGCCCGAAGCACCACTGGCCGAGGACACGTAGCCCATCGCCGAGAGGAACGCGCCCAGCGCAGCCAGCGAGGCGGCGGAGGACAGCTTGTCCAGCAGCGTGGTGATGCCCGCGAAGGCGCCCTCCCGACGCTCGCCGCTGCGGACGAAATCGTAGCGCACGGCATCGGAGAGCAGGGCATAGGCGCACAGGATCATGCCGCCGCCCGCGAAGCCGCCGACGAGGGCACGGGCGCCGATGCCGAGGGTGCTCTCGCCCGGCCCGGCAAGCAGCCAGGTCAGATGGTTGGCGCCATAGACGGCGAGGGCGATCATGTAGCACGCCTTGCGCCCGAGATGGCGCGACCCGAACACCCACGCCGGCATCGACAGCACCATCGCGACAGTCGAAAGCATGAAATAGGTGCCCAGCGTGGCATCGCCGACTTTCAGCACGACGCGGGTGAAGTAGGCGAGGGTGGCCGACCCGATCACGGTGCCGAACAGCAGGAAGACATGCGCGATGGCGAGGATCTGGAACGGCTTGTTGGCCCAGACCACCACCAGTTGCCGCCACAGTTCGAAGCGGCCGCGCGGCTTGCGGGCGGCCTCGGCACTCGGCGCCGTGCGGGGGGCGTCGCGCAGCAGACGTACGGCGGCGGTGGTCGCGACGAAGACGATCGCGCCGACCAGCACCGCAAGGATGAGGTGGCTCTGGCGGCCCGGCCCGATCATGCCCAGCAGCCACGTCGGCAGCGTCGATCCGAGCAGGGTGCCGACCGCGTTGCCGTAAGTGCGCCATGCCATGAGCCGGGCGCGCTCGTCGGGGTCGGTGGAACTTTCGACGACCATCGCGAAGCCGGGGATCGTCATCAGCGTATAGCCGGATGCGTGGATGATCAGCGCCAGCGTCACGAACGCCTCGGTCAGCAGCACCGATCCCACGTCGGGTGCGCCGAACAGCATGACGACGCCCAGCGGCATCGCCAGTCCGCCCGCGAAGAGGAATGGCAGGCGGCGACCCCACTTCGACTGGAAGCGATCACTCCACGCGCCGACGGTGGGGTCGAGAAAGCCGTCGTAGATTTTCACGAGGGCGAAGATGAGCCCCGCGGTCCCGGCGGAGATCGCCAGACTGTCCGTCATGAACCGCAGGCCGAGGACGGTCACGACGTTCTGTCCCGCCGCATGGGCGAGGGGGATCAGCAGCGACCCTATCCTGATCGACCATGCCCTGGAACTTGCGGCGCCTGCATGGGCCGCCCTACCTGATCCTGTTGCCACGCGGTTCTCCGTACTCGTGCTTGAGACGCAGAACACGGGGGCTCGGGGCGATGGCCTAATGCCGTTTGGTGATATGGCCGCAGGGTGGATTTGCGATGTGTGGTCTGTTCATCTTGTCATTCCCGCGCAGGCGGGAACCCATCTCCCGACCCATCCCATTGCGCAACGGGAGAGTGCATCAGATGGGTCCCCGCCTGCGCGGGGATGACGACGTGTTTTGTCGTTCTAGAATTCGCTCAACAGGCGACCCAAGCCGGGCAGCTTGTCCGAAATCCCGCAGGCGCGCAGGGCGTGCCAGTAGGTCGCGGTGTTGATGGCGATCACCGGCTTGCCGAGCGTCACTTCGTACTCGGCGGCGAGATCGACCATGGAGAGGTTGGTGCCCACCTGAACGATGGCGTCGACGTCGTCACCGTCGAGCTGCGCGATGACTTCGCGCAGCGTTTCGGGCGTGACTTTGGCGATGTCGGTCCAGCGGCGGCAGTGCAGCGCCCGGTCGCGCCTGACGGCAAAGCCCGATTCTTCAAGGAACTGGCGGACTTCGGCATTCGCCACCGGGTAGTAGGGCGAGACGAAACTCACCGCCTTCGCGCCCACGGCGGTCAGGGCGGCGGCGACGGCCTCCGCCCCGGTGGTTGCGCCCACCCCAGCTTCCGCCTCGATCCGGGCCTTGAAGCGGCGAGAGCCGTCCACGCCTCCGTAGAAGGTCACCGCCGACATGCCGAGCACCAGATAGTCCGGGCGGCAGGTCATCACTGAGCGCACGGCGTCCAGCGTGTTCTCGGCAATGGCGGTGGTTCCGGCGATGAAGTCCTCGTTCGAGAGCGCCACCGGGTCCTCGACGTGTATGCGTGAGAGATGGTTGGTGACGCCGGGCGGGCGCATGCGCTCCATGTCGGGTTGCACGACGGTGTTGGTCGAGGGTGCGATCACCCCCAGCAGCCTGCGCCAGCCCAGAACGTCAGTCACGAGCGCTGGCCTCAGCGCCGCATCAGGCGGATGGGGAGGGCGTCGGTGATCCCGGCGTCGAGCCTCGCGAGGGCCTTGGCGTTCGCCTTGCAGCTGGCGAAGGCGTCGAGGAACAGCCTCGCCACCGCATTCGCGTGGCTGAGCCCGTCAAGCTGCATCGGACCGGGCTGGCTGAAATCGCAGATCGCGCCGCCGAAGTAGTGGTTCACGCCCTCCAGCACGAGGCCGTAGCGGTGCCCGCCCGGCTTGGCGGCGTCGAACGCGGCGAGGTGCGCGCGCCATCCTTCCGCATCGCTCGGCGTCATGCCGGGGAGCAGGTCGATGGTGCCGGTCTGGATCAGCGCGGGCACGGCGAGGGCGCCGTACCCTTCCGCCGTCATCATCACCGGGATCATCGGCGGAGGCGAGAACGCCACCACGCTCGTCGCGAGCCGCGACATGAGCGGGCCTTCCATCCCTTCGGGTATGACGCCCGCCGCGCCGCCGAGAACGGTGGCGATCAGGCCGCCGTAGCTGTGGCCCATGGCGATGAACGGCGTGTCGCCGATATGCGCGATGAGGGTGCGCATGTCCTCGATGCGGCAGCGCCAGCTGGCAAGGCCCTTGTACTCGGCCGTGTGCGGGTGCTGCGCGGAGTCGACGTGGAGCGGCGCGAGCACCCGGTAACCCGATGCCAGCAGCGGCTGGAGGATGCGGTCGTAGAACCACGGCGCGGACAGGGCGCCGTGCGAGAACAGGATCGTCCCGCGCTTGCCGCTGGTGCCCGCCCACTCGCTGATCGAGATGGTGCGTTCGCCCGGACCGGTGAGGTCGAACGTCCGGCGATCAGGCATCGGTGCCGCGACGACGCTGCGCGATGCACCGCCCGCACAGGCGGCGGTGGCGCCCAGCAAGGCGCTTGCAAGAAGGGTACGGCGGGAAAGGGAGGTCGACATGCGCATCGTTCCGGTAGGTCAGAGATCGGAATGACCTCGATCATGCGGGCATGCAATGCGCTTGGCGTGCAGGACACAACCGTCCGAGGAAGGCATGTCCGCTCTGTGGAGTTGATCGCTGCAAGATTGCTTCTGCAGGGGGCATGAGTCCGCCGCATCATCCTATGCGTTCTTCGCCGCAAACGCGCCGATTGCGGGGATTCTAACCGTCATGCGGAGATATGCGCCCGGCTGCTGAGGCCATGCATGGAGGCGCACATAGGCTTTGCGCAGATTCCAGGGGAACGCGCATGCCGATAGAAATCAACGGTCTCATCAATCACAACATGGCCTCCGAACTGTCGCCGGTGCCGGTGTCGCACTACGACATCGACGCCATCGTGAAGCTGGCCAAAGTGCAGGAGGCGGCGGGCTACGACCGCGTGCTGATCGCCAATGCCGCGACGATGCCGGACAACTTCACCACCGCCGCCTATGTCGGCGCCGTCACCGAGCGTCTGGGCGTCATGCTCGCCCATCGACCCGGCTTCATCGCGCCGACCATGGCCGCGCGGATGCTGGCGACGCTCGACCGGCTGCTCGGCGGGCGGCTGGGCGTCCACGTCATCACGGGCGCCAGCGACATCGAGATGCAGTGCGACGGGGACTTCCACACCAAGGAGGAACGCTACGACCGCAGCCTCGAATACATCGACATCCTGCGCCGCATCTGGGCGAGCGAGACCCCGGTGGACCACGACGGCAAGTGGTATCGCTTCAACGGCGGCTATGCCGAGATCAAGCCGCTGAACGGCACGATCCCGGTGTTCTTCGGCGGCATGTCGCCGATGGCGATCGCTACCGGCGCGGCCTGCGCCGACGTCTTCGCCACGCTCAGCGATACCGTGGCGGGCATGACCGAGGTGGTGCAGAAAGTCACCGCCGCCGCGCAGCCCCTGGGCCGCAAGCCCGACTTCCTCGTTTCGCTGCGCCTCGTCGTGGGGGAAAGTGAAGACAAGGCGTGGGCGCAGGCGGCGGACCTCAAGAGCCGCATCGCCGCGCTCGAGAGCAAGGCGGAGAAGAACAAGGTCGCCGCCAGCGCTGCCGGATTCGCGCGCACGGCCGAACTCGCCGGCAAGGGCGAACGGCTGGAGAAGTGCTTCTGGAACGGCATCAACGAGATCCGCGGCGCGCACAGCAACAGCGGCACCCTTGTCGGCGATCCTGACCAGCTCGTCGACGCGATCATGGATTACTGGGACGCGGGCGTGCACAAGTTCATCCTGCGCGGCTACGACCCGATCGGGGACGCGGAGATCATCGGTCGCGACATCATTCCCGCCCTGCGCCGCAAGGTGGCCGAGCGGGAAGCCGCGATGGAGGTGCGGTAATGGCCTTCGAAGTCGTCGGCCTTCACTTCTTCGCGGATTCCTCCGAGGCCCATCCGGTGCGCGGGGTATACGACCCGCAGTTTCTGCGCGATTATGCCGTCGCGCACGAGGAGGCGGGCTTCGACCGCGTCCTCGTCGGGCAGACGGCGACCTGGCCCGATCCGCTCTCGACCGCCGCGCACATCGCGGCGGTGACGAAGACGCTGAAATTCATGGTCGCGCATCGCCCTGGCTTCATCGCGCCGACCATGGCCGCGCGCATGTTCGCGACGCTCGACCGGGCGAGTGGCGGGCGTGCGGGCGTCCACATCATCACCGGCGCCAGCGACGTCGAGACTCAGGCGGACGGCGACTACCTGACCAAGGAGCAACGCTACCACCGCAGCCGCGAATACGTGGAGATCCTGCGCCGCATTTGGTCGAGCGAGGTTCCCTTCGACCACGCGGGCGAATGGTATCGCTTCAACGGCGCCTTCGCACTGGTGAAGCCGGTACAGGAGCAGATCCCGGTGTTCTGGGCGGGGAACTCCGACGCGGCGGTGCAGATGGGCGCGCAAGTCTGCGACGTCTATGCGATCGGCCCCGCGACGCTTGCCGATACCCGGGCGACGATCGCGCGCTTCAAGCAGGAAGCGACGCTGCACGGGCGCGATCCCGACGTGTCGATGTCGATGCGGGTCATCGTCGCCGATACCGAGGATGCGGCATGGGAGAAGGCGGAGCGCTTGCTCGGCACCGTCATGGATCATCTGGCGAGCGGCAGGCAGATCGGCCGCGACAAGGGTGACAACGATCCCGGCACCCTGGCGCTGAAGCGGCAGGCGGCGATGGGCGATCGGCTGGACGAACGCCTGTGGACCGGCATGACCCGCGCCACCGAGGGACGGCTCCATGCAACCGCGCTGGTCGGCACGCCGGACGAGGTCGCGGCGGCGCTGGAGCAGTATCACGCCATCGGCGTCGACCGGTTCCTGCTCAACGGCTTCTACACGATCGAGGACGTGCGCCTGTTCGGCGAGGGGCTGGTCCCGGTCCTGCGCAAGCGCATCGGCGCAGCGGGTTGAGGTGTGGGTCGGCGCTGCGCTGCCGGCCCATGCCCATCACTATTTGTCAAGATAAAGTTTTATTTATACCTGATAAGATTTGAATAATACTCGCCTAGCGAACATTAAATCACAAATTGTTGTCGAGAAATCGACATGACTTAGCTTGGAGTTCTCTCAAGCGCATATCGATAAAATCAAACACATCAAGGGGAAGTTGGTAATGATGAGGACTGTTTCATCTTCTGTTGGTATTGCAGTAATCGCTATGATGTTCTGCAGTACGTCGGCACTGGCGCAAGTCGCCGCCGATGAAGACGTCTCTTCCAATGCGATCATCGTGACGGCCAAGAGCCGCAAGGAAACGCTGCAGGAAGTTCCGCTCGCCATTACCGCCCTCACCAGCGACGATCTTGCCAGCGCGCAGATCCGCGACGTGCGCGATCTTCAGAAGGTGACGCCTAACCTCAGCCTCTTCGCGGGCTCGGGTCGCAACGATCCTTCCGCCTATTCGCTGCGTGGTCTTGCGCCCAATACTTCGGACGAACGCTATCAGGGCATCTCGGTGTTCATCGACGGCGTCGCGCTGTCGGGCCAGCTGGCTTCGCTCGACCTTGAGAACCTGCAGCGCGTCGAAGTCATCAAAGGGCCGCAGAGCGCCAACTTCGGCCGCGCCACGTACAGCGGCGCGATCAACTACGTCACCGTCGATCCTTCGGGCGACGAGGTCACCGGCTTCGTCAAGGCACGCGGCAGCCTGATGAATTCCGCGCCGGAAGCCAGCTACTACTTCGGCGGCACGGTCACCGCGCCGCTGGTGAAGGACGCGCTCTGGGCCTCGGTCGCAGGTTCGGTGTTCCAGAACGGCGCCATCGCCAAGTCGCGCGACGGCGGCGCGCCGATCGGACGCGAGCGCACGCAGGCGGTGTCCGGCACGCTCTACTTCAAGCCCGACGACACGTTCTCGATCAAGCTGCGCGGCATGTACCAGCATGACCGGGACTCGGTGGCCGCACAAGTCGTCGAGCAGCCGCGCGAATGGGTGCAGTCGGGCATCGCCACCGCGCCCTTCGCACGCGGCAACGGGTCGATCTTCCCCAAGTACCTGCCCGATCCCGACATCGACAACATCGGCACCAGCGGCGCGGACGGCTATGCGCGCGACCGCTACTTCGCCAGCGCCGTCGTCACCAAGATGTTCGGCGACTACGAACTGAGCTATCGCGGCGGCTACGTGAATGAATCGCGCACCGCCGACGCGCCGAATGCCCCGCGCGCCAGCGGCGTGGGCCAGGACAAGGTCTTCGGCGAGGCGCTTGCCAACAACGAAGTGACCCTGCGCGCCGCCTCGCTCGGCACCTTCCCGTCCTACGAGAAGTTCACCAATACCAGCCACCAGCTGATGCTGCTTTCGCCAGGTGACAAGCCGCTGCGCTGGCGCGTGGGCGCCTACTACTTCTGGGAACGCGACGACACCGGCTTCACGTCCTTCGCCACCACGGCCAACCCGGCGGGCCGCACCCGCGACGACCGGCTGGAGAACCGCGCGATCTTCGGCGGTCTCGACTGGGACTTCACCCAGCAGCTGACCCTCAGCCTCGAAGGCCGCTATGCGCGTGAGAGGATCTTCGCGCCGAGCTGTCCGAGCTGCGCCTTCTACCCGACCACGAGCGACTATTCGCAGGTGTCGAAGGACTTCTCGCCCCGCGTGACCGTCAGCTACAAGGCGACGCCGCAGAACATGCTCTATGCGCTGTTCTCCAAGGGCGTGAAGAGTGCGCGCGCCGGTTACGTGACGGTGGGCGGTGTCACCCAGCCGGTCTATGCCGACCCGGAAAAGCTCTACAACTACGAGATCGGCAGCAAGAACAGCTTCTTCGGCGGCGCGCTGACGCTGAACCTTGCGGCTTTCTATGACGAGGTGAAGGACCAGCAGCTGGTCAGCACGCTGGAGCGCACCGTATCCGGCCAGACCGTAACCGTTTCGGCGGTAGGCAACGTCGGTTCCTCGCGCATCGTCGGCTTCGAGGCAGAGAGCAACTGGCGCGTGACCCCGCAGCTGACGCTGCGCGGCTCGGTCGGCTATGCCAAGCAGGAGTTCACCAATCCGAACCCGATCCTGATCAGCTCGGGCTCGACGGCGGGTTTCCCGGTGACGACGAACGGTTCGGTGGTGCTCGACGGGCTGACCCAGGCCAATGTGCCTTACTGGAACGGCTTCGTCGGCGGCGAGTACCAGCTTCCCGAAGTCGGTGGCTTCCTGCCCTCGCTGCGTGTCGACGGCAGCTATCGCGGCAGCTACTTCGCCACGTTGTCGAACACGGTGAAGGTGCGTTCGGCCTGGACGGTCGATGCGCGGCTCAACCTGACCAGCGATTTGATCGACCTTGCGCTGTTCGGCCGCAACATCCTCAACAACCAGCGCGCGACCGGTTCGGGCCTCGCGGGTGCGACCGCGAGCTGCATGTTCATCGAGCGCGACACCGCGACGTATGGCACGAACCAGCAGTGCCTCTACGCCTCGGCGCCGCGTCCGCCGGAGTTCGGCATGGAAGCGACGCTGCGCTTCTGATCTGATCCTGGAGGGGAGGGAAAGGCCGGGCGAGCAATCGCCCGGCCTTTTTCGTGCCGAATCCCAGGGTGGGAGCACAAAGTCCGCAGCAGTGCCACGCCGTCACCCTGAACTTGTTTCAGGGTCCATCGGGCAGTGGGTGCCGGAGTGCAGAACAGCAAATGGCACCGGCGGTTTACTGGTCCCGACGCAGCGTTTGCGGCGCAATGGACCCTGAAACAAGTTCAGGGTGACGAGGTGTTGGGGCGCGAGGTAGCCGCAAAAAATCCTCCCTGTCGCGAAGCGATGGGGAGGTGGCAGCCCGTTAGGGCTGACGGAGGGGGCCTGCTTATCCCCCTCCACCACCGCCTG
>NZ_JABXWS010000066.1:0-103376 GCF_015594425.1 Novosphingobium sp. HR1a | reverse complement strand
ACGACGACGCGCGCGCGNGCGNGCGNGCGNGNCGNGNGGGGGGGCCTGCTTATCCCCCTCCACCACCGCCTGCGGCGGCGGTCCCCCTCCCCGAGACAAGCTCGGGGAGGATTTTGCTTACGCCTTCCAGCTATCCAGAATCTCACCACCCGTCGCGAACCACACGTCGGCACGCGCCGCCAGCGTTTCCAGCAACGTCTCCAGCGAACCGATGCGATAGGGCAGGGCCATGATGTAAGGCGTCACCTGCAGTGGCAACATGCGCCCGCCACCTTCGCGCGCCGCTTCCGCCGTCAGCCAGTCGGCAGCATCGAGCATCTGCTCCACGTAGCTGTCGGCCGAGTGCTGCTGCACCGTGATGATCTGGCGATCCGACAACTCGTGGTTGAGCGGAATGTTGACCAGTTCGCCCGCCTCGGTCGTCATGACGTAGGGCAGTTCGTCGTTCACCCAGTCGCAGCAGTAGGCGACGCCCGCCTCGGCGAGCAGGCGCGGAGTTGCGAAGCTCTGCGAACGCGCAATCGAGTGCCAGCCGCGCGGGCGGGTGCCGGTCGCCTTCTCCAGCGCATCGAGCGACTTGGCGATCAGCGCGCGCTCCTCGTCCTCAGGCAGGCCCGAGGCGATGGTGCCGTTCATGTCGGTCGAGTGCGCGATGATCTCGTGCCCGGCCGCAACCACGTCCGCCACCAGCGAGGGGTAGCGCTCGGCAATCGCGGCGTTGGTGGCGAAGGACGCCTTCACGCCCGCCTTGGCAAAGGCATCGAGCAGGCGGTAGACGCCGACGCGCGAACCGTACTCGCGCGAGGTGTAGTGGCGATAATCCGGGTAGGCCGTCTGCATGTGCCCGGGCGCGCGGAACGGCTTGTCATTCGGCGTAATCGGGAACCACTCGAGGCTGACGACGGGCCACACCGCCAGCGTCTTGCCTGCGGGCCATGCCACGGGCGGACGCTCGCGCATCGGCGACCAGGTGTAAAGGTCGTGGTCGTAACCTTCGCGGCGGCGTGGATATTCGAGGTAGGCGGGGTCGAGGCTCATGCGGCGTCTCCCACATTGGAAATCCAGTGATCTGCAATGTCGCCCGAGCGGGTGATCCACGCGCGGTCGTCTGCGGCGATGTGGCGCAGCACTTCCTCGAAGGGGCCGATGCGGTGCGGCTGGCCGATCAGGTACGAGTGCAGCGGAATGCACATGACCGTGCCCGAAGGCTCGGCGGCAAGGCGCTCGTACTGGCGGATCAGCGTGTCGGCGTATTCGCGCGGGCTCATGTTGTAGACGAAGAAGCCGTAGTGATCGTTGACCTCGAGGCTGTAGGGCATCGAGATCAGCTGACCGCTCGCGGTGTTCACCGGCATCGGCTGGTCGTCGTGGTAGAGATCGCAGGTATAGGTCAGGCCATACTCGGCGATCAGGTCCAGCGTGCGCGGCGTGTGGGTGAGGGCGGGGGCGAGCCAGCCCTTGATCGTCTGCCCCGTGGCGTCGCGCACGGTGCGGATCGAGTCCTCGATGATCGCGCGCTCCTGCGCCTCGTCCATGCCGTAGGAATAGCGAGTGTTGTAGATACCGTGGCTGAAGAACTCCCAGCCGCGCTGGTTGGCGTCCTCGACCACGCGCGGGTGGTGCTGGCACAGCGCTACCGACAGCGAGACCGAGCCCGGGAAGCCGTGCTTGGTCATCACGTCGGCCATGCGCCAGTGGCTGACGCGGTTGGCGTGGTCGCGGTGGGAATAGCCGACGACGTCCGGGTGCGGCTTGGCCCACGACTTGCGGTGCGGGTTGGCCGGCGGATCAAGTTCGTAGAACTCGAGGTTGGGAGAGACCCAGACCGCCACCTTCTTGCCGCCCGGCCAGGCGAAGGGCTTGCGCCCGCGATAGGGGACGTAGTCGTAGAGGCCCGGATCGCCCGTACGTTCGGATTCGCCCTCGCGCATCAGCGGGCCTCCAGCCAGTCGATCACGGTCTGCACTGGCTCGACATCGGCGTACTTGAGCTGCAGGTCGGTCAGGTTGGCGAAGTGGTAGCTCTCGTGCTTGTCCGCGCAAGTCTCGATCGGGACGATGGTGCGGTAGCCGCGGCTGAGGGAATCCACCGCCGTCGCGCGGATGCAGCCCGAGGTGGAGCCGCCGGTGATCACCACGGTATCGACCTTGTGCCAGATCAGCAGGCTCTGCAGCGGCGTCTCGAAAAAGGCCGAAGGCATGCGCTTGGTGTAGATCATGTCCGCCGGATCGATTTCGCAGCGGTCGTCGAAGGCGTGGCGGCGGCTCTCGTACTTGATGTTCTGGAGCGAGTCCGGCGTGTTGGTGCGGGTGCCCCAGACGCCGGCGTCGCTGGCATCCTCGGCATAGGCCACGTGGGTCCAGATCACCGGCATGCCCTTGGAGCGGGCGAGGACGGAGATCGTGTTGGTGTACTCGATCTGGCGCGGGTCGGTTTCGTAGGCGGTCTTGAACTCGTCGATCCGGGTATAGGCGTTCTGGAAGTCGACGTTGACGATCGCCAGCTTCTCGCCGAAGCCGAACTTGGTGCGGGCGGGGTTGGCCATCACCTGCTCGAAGAGTTCGCGCGCGGTCTTGTCCTCGCGGATCATGCGCGTGCCGACGATCTCACTCATTCTCGTGCTCCATTACCTGGCTACATGGCCCCACGGGGGGAGAGGTGCGCCCGATCGGGTCGCTGCCATAGGAGGGCCGGGCCGATTGTTCGCGACGCGAACACTGCCGCGCTCTCGCCCCCAGCGGACCTTGCGATTGCTGATTTGTACTGTAGATATACCAAAATGACAGTCAAGACGGAACGCGACATGATTCAGGAAGGCGGCCTTCCTCTCTCGGGTATCAAGGTGGTTGAGTTCTCCCACATGGTGATGGGACCCTCCACAGGTGTCGTTATGGCCGACCTGGGTGCCGTTGTGGTCAAGGTCGAGCCCATCGGCGGCGACCGTACCCGCAAGCTGCTCGGCTCGGGCGCGGGCTACTTCCCGATGTACAACCGGAACAAGCAGAGCATCGCCATCGACCTCAAGTCGCCCGAGGGCGTCGCGGCAGCAAAGCGGCTGGTCGATCAGGCCGACGTGCTGATCGAGAACTTCCGCCCCGGCGCGCTTGCCAAGCTGGGCCTCGGTCCGGACGACTTTGCGCAAAGCAATCCCGGCCTCATCTACTACTCCGCCAAGGGCTTCCTGACCGGCCCTTACGAGAACCGCGCCGCGCTTGACGAAGTGGCGCAGATGATGGGCGGCCTCGCCTACATGACCGGCCCCAGCGGCCGTCCCTTGCGCGCGGGCGCCTCGGTGATCGACGTGACCGGCGGCATGTTCGGTGTGATCGGCATCCTCGCCGCGCTGGAGCAGCGCCACCGTACCGGCAAGGGCGCGGTCGTGCGCTCCTCGCTTTACGAGACCACCGCGTTCCTCGTCGGCCAGCACATCGCGCAGCTTGCCGTCACCGGCAACGCCGCGCGCCCGATGCCGGAGCGTATCTCGGCCTGGGCGATCTACGACGTGTTCGAGACGGCGCGGCCCGAGGAGCAGGTCTTCATCGGCGTCGTCAGCGACGGCCAGTGGCAGGCTTTCACGAAGACGTTCGGGCTGGACGACCTTGCCGCAGACCCGGCGCTGGCGGAGAACAATGCCCGTGTGCTCGCCCGCGAAGCCCTGCTGCCGCGCGTGCGCGAACTGGCGAAGGGCTTCACGCGCGAGGCCCTGCTGGCGAAGCTGGAGGAAAGCGGCGTCGCCTTCGCGCCGATCGCCCGCCCGCAGGATCTGCTGGAAGACGCGCACCTCAACGCCAACGGCGCGCTGGTGGACCTGACGCTGACCGATGGCCGCTCGGTGCGTCTGCCTGCGCTGCCGGTCGAGATCGACGGTGTGCTCCCCGGAGTGCGCCATGACCTGCGCTCGCCCGGTGAAGACAGTGAGGACGTGCTCGGCGGCTGGGGCTTTGGCGCGGACGAGATCGAAGCGCTGCTCGCCTCGGGTGCGATCGAGGGGCTTCGCGAACCGGCGGATAGCCCACTGACAGACAGCGCGAAATGACTGAAGGGTCGCTCACGCTCGCCGAGAAGATCTGGAGCGCGCACCGCGTCATTACGCTGGAAAGCGGCGCGGAAGTGATCGCCATCGACCGCCTGCTGCTGCACGAGCGGACCGGCGGTGTGGCGCTGAAATCGCTGGAGGAAGCGGGCCGCACGGTCATGCACCCCTCGCGCGTGTTCGCAACGATGGACCACATCGTCGATACGTTCCCCGGCCGCACCGACAAGACGCTGATGCCGACCGGCACCGCCTTCATCGTCTCGACGCGCGAGAGCGCGAAGCGCCACGGCATCACCCTGTTCGACATCGACGACCCGCGGCAGGGCATCGTCCATGTCGTCTCGCCCGAGCAAGGGATCATCCTGCCCGGCGCGATCCTTGTCTGCCCGGACAGCCATACCTGCACGCAAGGGGCCTTCGGTGGCCTCGCATGGGGCATCGGTTCGTCGGAGGCGGAGCATGTGCTGGCGACGATGACGCTGCGCATGAACCGCCCGCCGGACATGCGCGTGACCATCGACGGTGTGCTGGGGGAGGGCGTCACCGCCAAGGATCTCGCGCTGCACCTGATTGCCGCGCTCGGCTCGAACGGGGCCAAAGGCCATATCATCGAGTTCGCAGGGAGCGCGGTGCGTGCGCTGGACATGGAAGCGCGCATGACGCTGTGCAACATGGCGACCGAGATGGCCTGCGCGGGCGCGGTGATCGCGCCGGATGACAAGACGTTCGACTGGCTCGAAGGCCGCCCTTATGCGCCCAAGGGCGAGGTTCGCGAGCAGGCGATCGCCGCATGGCGCGCGCTTTACAGCGACGACGGTGCGGTCTTCGCGACCGAGCATCGCTTCGATGCAGCGCAGATCCGCCCGATGGTGACATGGGGCAACAGCCCGCAGCATGCCGCGCCGCTGGGCGCGCCGGTTCCGGCCGATGCCTTGAGCAAGGCAGACCAGCAGCGCGCGGTCGAGTACATGGCGGTGACGCCGGGCCAACCCGTCGCGGGCCTGCCGATCGACGCGGCGTTCATCGGATCGTGTACCAACAGCCGCATCTCCGACTTGCGCCGCGCCGCCGCGATCCTCAAGGGACGCAAGGTCGCCGAGGGCGTCAAGGCGATCTGCGTGCCGGGCTCCACCCAGGTCAAGGCTGCCGCCGAGGCCGAGGGACTGCACGAAGTCTTCCTCGATGCCGGGTTCGAATGGCGCGAGGCGGGCTGCTCGATGTGCTTCTTCGCAGGCGGCGAGAGCTTTGCCCCGGAAGCGCGCGTGATCAGTTCCACGAACCGCAATTTCGAGAGCCGACAGGGGCCGAACACGCGCACCCATCTGGCCTCGCCCGAGACGGTGGCGGCTTCGGCCATCGCCGGGCGCATCGCTCTGGTTTCGGAGATCGCGGCATGACCCCGCTCGTCACGCTTGAATCCAGGGCGGTGCCGCTGCTGCGCGACAACATCGACACCGACGCGATCATCCCCTCGCGCGAGATGCGCTCGGTGTCGAAGGACGGCCTTGCCGACGGACTCTTTGCGGGCTGGCGTTACACCGCCATCGGCGGGCGGGAGATCGACCCGACGTTCGTGCTCAACCAGCCGGAGAGCAAGGGCGCGCAAATCCTGCTCGGCGGCTCCAACTTCGGCTGCGGCTCCAGCCGCGAGCATGCGGTATGGGCGCTGGCCGAGTACGGCTTCCGCGTCGTCATCGCGCCGTCGTTCAGCCCGATCTTCCAGGGCAACTGCATCCGCAACGGCATCGCCCCCATCGTCCTCCCGCGCGATGCGGTGGAGGCGATCGCTGCGGGTTTCGCGGACGGCACCCCGGTCACGATCGACATGCCGTCATGCGAAGTTCGCATGGGCCTTGCGGTGTTCCCGTTCTCCATGGAGGACGAGGCGCGCACGATGCTGATCGAGGGCGCGGACGCCATCGAACTCACCCTGCGCCACCGCGCCGAGATCGAGGGCTTCTTCGCCCGCGACGCCGCCGTGCGCCCGTGGATATATCTGGCCGACTGACGGCCAGCCACGATTTCCGCTTGCTAATTGATATAATACTATATCAATATCGGCAAAAGAGCCCTCCGGGGCCTATCAGGATCGAGGGCTCATGACACTCCTGCGCTGCGCCACCCATACCGTCAGCAACGTCGCCGAAGTGGCGGAGCGCTATGCACGCTGGCTCGACTACGCGGTGGTCGAGCAGGGCGTCGTCAGCAAAGACCTCGCCGCGCTGTGGCAGGCGCCTGCCAGCGCGGGCAAAGCCTACGTGCTGATGCGCCCGGCTTCGGGTTCGGACGTGTTCCTGCGCTTCGTCGAAGGCGACGCGGTGCCGGACTATGCGCCGATCCGCACTTACGGCTGGGCCGCGATCGAGATCTGCGTCACCGACGTCGAGGCCGTCAACGAGCGCATGCTGGCCTCGCCCGACTTCGAGGTGATCGGCCCGCCCAAGCCGCTCGACGGCTTCCCCACGGTCAAGCCGATGCAGGTGCGCGGACCGGACCTCGAGACGGTCTACCTCACCGAAATCCGCGTCAATGGAGCGGAACACGGGTTGCCGACGCCGCGCTCGCTGGTCGATCGGCCGTTCATCCTCGTGCTTGCCTGCTCGGACCTGCAGGCCTCGATCGACTGGGTACGCGACGTGCTGGGCTTCGACATGATCGATCCCGTCTCGATCCACTATTCGATGATCTCGCTCGCCTTCGACCTGCCGGAAGGCGAGAAGGTGGCGCTGGTCACCGCGAAGTACGAGGGCGAGACGTTCCTCGAACTCGACCAGTATCCGCAGGCCGCGACGGCGCGCCCGCAAGTGGAAGGCGCGCTGCCGCCGGGCGTGTCGATCTGCACCATAAACGTGCCAGACTTCGCCCGTCTCGAAGGCCACTGGGCGGTGCGTCCCGAGGTCCGCGAAGGGCCGCTCTACAACGGCGCGAACGTCGGCCTGCTGCGTATGCCCGATGGCGCGCTGTTGGAGGTGATCGAAGGCGGCCGCGTCCTCTGACGCCCAAATCTTGAGGGGAATGCCATGACGATCGTGAAGCGCGGGTTCGCCGATGTTGCGCACGGCCAGATCCACTACCGCCATGCCGGTAACGAGGTTGGCGCAAGCGAAGACCTGCCGCTGGTCATGCTCCACGCCTCGCCGGGCAGCTCACGCCAGCTGGTGCGGCTGATCGAGGACCTCGGCGTCACGCGCCATGTCATCGCACCCGATACGCCCGGCAATGGCGACAGCCCCGCCCTGGCCCGCGAGGAAACCACCGTGGTCCGGCTGGCCGAGGCGATGCTCGGCTTCCTCGACGCGATGGGGCTGGAGCGGGTGGACCTCTACGGTTCGCATACCGGCGCCTGCATCGCGACCGAGCTGGCGATACTTGCGCCCGACCGCGTACGCGGCGTGGTGCTCGACGGCGTCAGCACTTTCACGCCCGAGGAACTGGAAGACATCCTCGCCAACTACGCCTTCCCGTTCGAGCCGGACATCAACGGCGCCTATCTGGTCAACCTGTTCCAGTTCTGCCGCGACCAGTACATGTTCTTTCCGTGGTACAACCGCACCCGCGCCGGTCGCCGCGACAACGGCATGGGTGCGCCCGCCGACCTACACGCCTGGGCGACCGAGGTGATGAAGGCGCACGATACCTACCACTTCAACTACCGCGCCGCGTTCCGCTGGAACGGCTTCGACCGCCTGCCCCTGCTGACGCGCCCGGCGCTGTTGCTGGCGGGTGAGAACGACCCGCTGATCGACCAGACCCGCGACTTGTCCGCCGTGGTGCCGACCGGCAGCTACGTCGAACTGGCGCGCTTCGACGATCCCGCCTTCGCCTCCGGTCGCCTCAGCGCGATGCAGGCCTTCTTCGCATCCGCCCAATAAGAGAGAGAACAACACCATGATCGGCGCATCGCTTCTTGTCCTGCTGCACGTCCTCATTCCGGTCTACTGGCTCGGGGGTGACCTTGGCGCCTTCTACGGTTCGACTTTCATGGTCGATCCCAAGCGCTCCGTGGCCGAGCGGATGATGGCGCTCAAAATCCTCAACAACATCGACATGGCGCCGCGCACCGCGCTGATCATGGCCTTCCCCACCGGCTTCACGCTGGTCTGGCAGCGCGGCTGGGTGGAGATCGCCGACGCATGGGTGATCGCGGCCTGGGTCGTGGGCCTCGCCTGGCTGGCGCTGGCGTGGATCGTCCATCTCAAGCACGGCCCGGCCGGTGCGACCTACAAGAAGATCGATCTTGCGATCCGTTACGTCGTCGTCTTCGCGCTCTGGGCCACGGCGATGCTGGCGCTTTCCAAGGAGATCGAACTGCCGCTGTTCATCGCGCTCAAGTGCCTCGTGCTCGGCACCTGCGTCGCGCTCGGGCTGCTGGTGCGTCGCCAGCTGGTGCCGCTGTTCGGCGCCATCGTGCAGATGCGTGACCACGGCCCGACGCCCGAAAGCGACCGCGTAATCGCGCAAGTCAACGGCCGCGCGCGGATCAGCGTCATCACCATCTGGGTGCTGGTCCTGACCGCCAGCTTCCTCGGCATCGCAACGCCCGTCTAAGGCCCCCTTCAAGGAGAGAGACTATGCAGCAGCACCGGAGAATCACCGGCAAGATCCTCTACACCTCGCGCAAACCCGGGCGCGAAGGGCAGGAGCGCGGGCGCGAGGACTTCGTGTTCACCGTCCATAGCGATGGCAAGCGCTCCATGCGCGCGATCTGCGAGATCGACGAGCCGGCACCCACCGTGCTTCGCGACATCACGTATTCGCTCGACGAGAACGACATGCCGATGGACTGCTTCGTGCGCCTGACCATCGGCGACGAGTTCATGGGCTCGGGCCTGTTCATGATCCGCGACGGCTATGTCGAGTGCGAGAGCTACGGCCCCTCGATCGGCCGCCTGTCGCAGAAGGTGAAGATCGAAGGCGAATTCGACGGCTTCGGCACCCACCCGATCGCGGGCGATGCCTATATCACCAAGAAGATGGATCGTTCGCGCGGGCCGCACACCCGTTCGTTCCGCACGTTCCTGCCCTCGCCCGACCACCGCGGCGCGACGCCGCCGATGGTCTCGGAGGTCAACATCCACCTCGCTTACGTGGGCGAGGAGACGGTGACGGTGAAGGCAGGCACCTTCGACTGCTTCCACTACAAGTTCACCGATCCGGACGGCGGCATGGCCACGACCAACGGCGGCCACCCCGACTACGACGTGTGGGTGACGGCGGACGACGACGCGATCTTCGTGCAGGGCGGCGTCGGCGGCTACATGCAGACGTGGTACGAACTGGTCGAGTTCGAGCGCAGCTGATTTTGGGCTTGGCGCGGCGGTCGGAGTACGATCGCCGCGTCCGCACCTTTTCGTCATTGCGAGCATAGCGAAGCAATCCAGGGCAGTCTTGCACTGCCTTGGATTGCTTCGCTATGCTCGCAATGACGAGGCGCGGGGGAGTGTCAGGTCTCAGGCTGAGCTTGTCAAAGCCCCATCGGCCTCAATACGCCGGAGCGTCATCCAGCGGGCGCAGCCATTCGGAGGGCATCCCTTCCGGCACCACGGGCGAATAGGCCGTGCCGATCGGCAGCGGCTTGAGATCGTCCGACCACTGGTTCGCCACCTGGTTCGAGCCCGGCGAGCGCATGATCTGCAGGAACCCGGTTTCCGAGACATGCGGTCCGTGGACGATATTCGGCGGACGGAAGAAGTAGGCCCCCTGCCGCATGCGGCCTTCGGGCGCCCACATCTCGCCCTGCAGCATGAAGGCTTCCTCGCAGTGGTGGTGCGTCTCGGTGGGGAGATGGGTTTCATCGGGCACGCCGTGCGGCAGGCCGGTGAGCAGGAAGGTGCGCCCGCTGTCGTTCGGGCCCAGCCGCAGCACCTTGCGGGCAAGCCGCAGGTGCCCGAGTTTCGGATCGTAGGTAGAGGTATCCCAAGGCATCCGCGCCGTATCGATGGCGATCGCCTCGGCACATTCCGCGAGAGCATTCGGATCGTCGAGCGCGTGCCGGAAGACCAGCAGCGTCGCGCCATGCCCCGATGACATGGCCCCGAGACCGCTGCCTTGCGGGATGAAGCCGTAGGCATGTCGCGCGCAGGGCCGTTCATCCACCGTCACGGCGCCGTCCAGCACGAAGTATTCGAAGCCGGGCTCCCCTGCCGTGCGCGGCCCGGGCACGAAACCGGGCGGCAGTCGCACGATCAGCGTGGCGTCGGTGCTCAGCGGATCGTGGCTGAGCCGCTTCTCCAGAACGCCGTCCGACCGCTCGCGCCAGTCGACGTTCTGGGTCTGGATGAACTCGATGTGCGGCCGGGCCATCAGCGTCTCAGCCCAGTTCCAGCGCACCGGGATTCATGCGCATGTCGGGGTCGAGCGTGCGTTTCACCCCTTCCAGCAAAGCGCGCGCTTCCGGCCGCAGGACCGAGGCATAAGGGTACGTTCGCCCGATCTGGTTCGAAGCTGCACCATGGCGCGCGAACACCGCGACGATCTCCTGCCGCAGCCGCATGACCAGCGCCCGCGCCGCCTCGTTGGCAGGAGGGCGGGGCAGGTCGCGCAGGGCCTTGGCGCTCAGCGTCGCTTCGTGCATCGGCAGCCATTCGTCGTGCCAGTTGAATACCGGCTCGTAGCTGAAGGCATGGTTGCCCATGATCGTGATCAGGCGCGAGACGACCACGCCGCTCTCGCGCAGCGCATCGGCATTATCTGCCAGCAACTGCTCCAGATCGTCCACCAGAGCCTTGGCCTGGCTGTGCGGCACCTTGCCGTTGAGCGCGACCCAGCGGTCTCCCGTCGCCCCCAGCACCGCGTCGAGGGGCGAGAACATCTCCGCCCGCCCGGCCTTGGGGATGGAGTTGGGCAGTTCCCTGCCGCCCAGCTTCGCCGCGATCTGGCGAGCGGCGCCCATATCCTCGTCCACGTTCGCGCGGCTGCGACCGGCAAGGACGAGGTGCAGCGAGAAGCAGCCGTCCTCGATGAAGTCGCGCCCTGCCAGCGCCAGCTTGGCGCCCGCTTTGAGGCCGCGCAGCAGGCCCTGTTCCTGCGCCACGACCTTGCCCAGCGTCTTTACGTCGCGGATCAGGTCGGACGGGGCGGCGAGTGCTTGCCGCGTCTTGTCCGGGTCCATGACATAGGCGTCCTCGGCCAGTTCAGCGCGCCCGATCTCGCAGATCGCGGCGATGGCGGCGTCACGGTCGGGGAAGCCGAACGAGAGGAAGTCGGTGTGCGCGGGCTTGCGGATCATGCGCAGGCTGGCCTTGCACTTGATGCCCAGCGCGCCCGCGTCGTGGATGAACAGCCCGGTGGTGTCCGGGCCGAAACTGCGCAGGAAGGGCTTGGGCGCGTTCGCCACTGCCTTCTGCCCGGTGTGGACGACCGCGCCGTCCGCTGTGACGACCTCCAGCCCGAGCACGATGTCCGCCGAAGTGCCATAGCGCGCGGTGCCGAGGAACAGCGCGCCGTTGGAGATCCCACCGCCCACTGTCGCGCCCCGGCCGGAGAACGTACCGAAGAACGGCAGGCGCAGGCCCTTCTCCTGCAGCGCCTCGTAAAGTTGCAGCCATGTCACGCCCGGCTCGACGGTGACGACCATGTCTTCCTCGTCGATGGAAAGGATGCGGTTCATGCGCCGCAGGTCCACCGCGACCCAGTCGGCCCCGCTCCCGACGTAGCCACCGACATAAGTGAGGCCGCCGCCGCGCGGCATCAGCGGCATTCCGGTCGGCGCGATGCGGCGCACGGCTTCGACGAGCTGATGCTGATTGTCCGGCCGGATCACCAGACGGCACCGCCCGGCGCGTCTGAGCAGGTCGGAGGAGTGCAACTCGATCGATGCCTCGTCGGTCAGCAGTCCCTCGGGGCCGAGGATCGCGGAAAGGTCACGCTCCAGCGCGTCGTCGATCGTGCTTGCGGAGGCCATTCTATTCCCTTTCATTCGCGATCACGGCCTTGCGGAAGGCGGGGCGTCCCACGGCCAGCGTGATCGCGGCGGCGGTGCCGCATCCGAAGAAGACGATGCCCAGCGCCCAGGCTATGCCGCCCGGGCCGGTAAAGACGGTGTCGGACAGGAACCCGACGATGAAGTTGCCCGCCGTCAGCGCGATCAGGCCCGAGCAGATCGTGTGGATCGCCATGACCTGCCCGCGCAGCCGGTTGGGCGTCATCGCGGAGATGCCCGAATAGACGCCCGAGATGTTCCAGTTCAGGAACAGCGCATTGAGCGCGTAGAACACCAGCGCCATCCAGCCTGACGGCACGAGGCAGGCGGCGGTGCCGAACAGCACCATCGAGGCCGCGCAGCCCATCGCCGCCAGTACCGGCGCGTCGCGGTGGCCGCGCTTCAGCAGCCACGCGATCACCCAGCCGCTGTTCACGGCGGCGAATGCGCTTACCGGAAAGCCCACCGCGCCCAGCGCATAGCCGGTATGCGCCGCGTCCCAGCCGTGCGCGCGGATGAACAGCGCGGGGAACCATCCGACGATGGCATAGACGCAGACAAGGTTCATGACCGTACCGATGAGGAAGCAGCCGTAGGCTACCGGGCGCTGCGCAAACAGGCTCAGGATCGGCTGCAGGCTTATGCTGGTGACTTGCGTATCGAGGCCCTTGCGCGAAGGTTCGCGCACGCTCGCCAGGATGATGAGGGCGAGGACGAGACCGGGCAGTCCACAAAGGATGAAGACGATCTGCCAGGGCATGTGTGACCCGAACAGCGAAGGCAGCCCCGCGATGATTGCGTCGGCCCAGCGGATGAACAACCCGCTGAGCGCCATCGCCGCCGCCGTGCCGATCGAACTGCCCACCACGAACACGCCGTAAGCGCGCGGGCGCTCGGTCGGCGCGAAGTAGTCGGCGATGAGCGAGGTCGCGACCGGCACCAGCGCCGCCTCCCCTACGCCGACCATCATGCGGGCAAGGAACAGTTGCTCGAAGTTGGAGGCGAAGGAGCAGCAGATCGTCGCGAGGCTCCACACCGCGAGGCCCCCGACCAGCACCGGCACGCGGCGTGAACGGTCGCAGAGCATGCCCAGCGGCAGACCGAGCAGGCTGTAGACCATGCTGAAGGCCATGCCCTGCAGCAGACCGAACTGCGTGTCGCTGAGGTGGAGGCTGCGCTCCAGCGGCTCGATCAGAAGGGCGATGGAGACGCGGTCGAGGATCGCCAGCGCATAGGCCAGCGTCAGCAGCGCGATCACGTACCAGGCGTACCCCCGTGCCGGCCAGACGTCCTGCGGCGCTCCTGGCGTCACGCCGCGTTCTCCGTTTCGGCGGTCGCCGGGGTGAGGAACTGGGCGACCACTACGGCGGCTTCGGTGATGGTATCGGGGCGGTCGGTCGTCGCATGGCCGAGGTACGGTGCGGCGGCGTAGAACGGGTCGTGCTCGCGCGTGAACACCAGCATCGGGCATCGGGTGACGGGCGGGGTGTCGGCAATCGACAGCGCGGCGTTCATGGCGTCGCCGTAGTGGGCGGGCTGCTTGATGACGCCCAGCAACGCGCGATGCAGCGCCTCGCCGTCGAGGGTGGGCTCGGTCGCGCGCTGCGCTGCGATCGTGCCCGAATGCCAGGGCCACTGCACTTGCCCGTCGCGCAGCATGTGCCAGGCGCGGTGGAGGTGTCCTCCGGCCATGTCGAAGGCCAGCGGCGGGCAAAGGGCTGCGGGATCGGCGGGCCTTTCGGGCGCACCGTCGAGGATCAGCTGCCCGACCATGTCCGGCCGCGCCTCGGCAAAGGCGAGCGCGAGGTAGGAGGCGGGGCCGACCGCCAGCACGTCCACCTTGCCGCCGAGTTGGGCGGCAAGCGTCGTCAGCGTCGCGAGGTAGCCGGCGGCCGAGGGATCATCCAGCGCCTCGGATTCGCCGAAACCGGGCAGGTCGGGGACTACGGTATCGTGGGTGGCGCAAAGCGCGCCCTGCCACTGCATCGCGGACAGCGTGGAGGATGCTTCAAGGATGAGCACAGGACGGCCACCCTTCGGTCCACGGCGCCGGACATGAATCTGGCCCCCTTCGTGCTCGACATAGCCGGTGGAGGAAGGCGCGGTGACAGGCGCATCCGATGCCGACGCATCGGTAAGGCGGGCCAGCAGCCATTCGCCCCATGCCGTCCGGTCGCTTTCGAGGCGTTCGATGCTGAGGGCCGGGTTCTCCGCCACCGGAATGCGGTCGAGGTAGCCGTAGAGCACGTCGTCCCGGCGGGCGGCCACCAAGGTCGGCACCGTGATCGCCCGGAGGGCCGGGCTGCAATCGTAGCGCATCGCGGCGGCATAGGCGCCGGAGTAGTTCGGCCCGGCGCTGAACAGGTCGATGGTGTACTGTTCGATCCATTCGGGCGAAGGCGTTTCCATTGCCATGCGGCTGGCGGCAGTCGTCGCGAACCACGGGAACCAGCGCAGCATGTCGCGCGTGCGGGTCCACTCCGCGGCGATGTAGGCGCCCTGCGCGTCGATGGTGAAGGGGCGCATGTAGGCATCGACGAAGGCAGTCGGGGCCAGCGCTTCCGGAAACGACAGTCCGTCGAGGATCAATGCGGGCGGACGCCCCGAAGAGGCCGCATATTCCAGCGCGATCTTGGCGCTGGTATGGGTCGCGTAGATCGGCGCATCGGCAAGGCCAAGGACCTCCAGCGCATCACCCAGCGCCGCCGCGAAATCGTCGATCGTGGGGATCTCGACGCCGAGCGGTTCGGAATTGCCATAGCCCGGCGTGTCGAGCGCGAAGACCCGGAAATGTGGCGCCAGCAGCCGCATCATACCCAGATGCAGGCGTGAGGATCGCGGCGAATCGTGCAGCAGGACGACAGGCTTGCCTTGCCCTGCCTCGCGCAGATGAACGCGCCGTCCCTGGACGTCGACGTAGCGCCGGGCGATCCTCAAGGATGGGGCGGCGGCGATAGGTTGCCGGGAGGACATGACGCTGCGACCCTCATTTTGATATAGACATATATCTATTCGTGATCGATAAAAATCGGGTTGTCCAGCCCGGAGATCGAACCGAGTGAAGATGCGCCAGAGTGACTTTTCGCGGCCTGCCCCCCGCCCCGACGACCCGCGAGGGTGGGCGGTGGTGGTCGCCGCGATGGTCGGGGTGGCGCTGGGGCTGAGCCCGATCCCGTTCTACACGATCGGCATGCTTGCTCCGCAGCTTTCCGCCGAATTCGGCTGGAGTTTCGCGGCGCTGATGGCCAGCATCACGGTGCAGTCGGGCGTCGTCATGATCGCCAGCCCGCTCGCCGGGATCGCCATCGACCGGTTCGGCGCGCGGCCTGTGGCGCTCGTCTCGCTGCCGCTGTTCGGGCTCTCTTTCATGAGCCTCGCACTCAGCAACGGGTCGCTGACTTTGTACTATGCGCAATGGGTAATCATGGCGGTGCTGGGCGTCGGCACCCTGTCCGCGACGTGGACGCGGGTGGTGACGCAATGGTTCGACAAGTGGCGCGGCATGGCGCTGGGCCTTGCGAGTTGCGGCACCGGCATCACCGGATTCATCATCAAGCCGCTCTGCGCCCACCTGATCGAGACGCATGGCTGGCGCACGGCCGTGGTGGTGGTCGGCTGCCTGCCCATCGTCGTCGGCGTGCCCGTGGTGGCGTTGCTGTTCCGCGAGATGGCGCGGGGCGCGGCGGCTCCGGACAAGCCGCTCGAAGCCGCGGAGGAGGTCGTCCAGCCCGGCCTGACGCTGGCTGAGGCGGCGCGCGACCGGCGGCTGTGGATCATGGCGGGGGCCTTCCTGTTCATCGCCTTCGCCCTCACCGCGCCGACGCCCAACCTTGAGAACATCCTCAAGACCCGCGCTTTCACGCTCCCGCAGATCGGCGAGATCACCGCCGCCTTCGGGCTTTCGGTCATCGCCGGGAGACTGATCGGCGGCTGGCTGCTCGACCGTTTCTGGGCGCCGCTGATCGCCCTCGTGATCCTCGCGTTCCCGGCGCTGGGCTGCTGGCTGCTGACGAGTTCGACGCTGTCGCCGCTTATCGCGACGCTGGCCGTGATCTCGCTCGGGTTCGGTGCGGGGTTCGAATTCGACCTGCTCGCCTACCTGATCAGCCGCTTCTTCGGGCAGCGTCACTACGGGGCGATCTATGGATGCTTCTATGCCGTCATCGCTTTCGCGGGCGGTCTGGGGCCGGTCGTCTTTGGATATGTCTTCGACAGGATTGGCGATTACACGATTGCCCTGAGGTCGGGCTCGGCCTGTCTGGTTGTCGGCGCCGTACTGCTCCTCGCCATGGGCGCTTATCCAAAACTGTCAGAAAAATAACGATATTATCGGCGCCTGTGACTTCCGTGCCCCAGCGCCGAGGTAAATCGACACGAGATCGATTTGGCGGGTTGACACAAAGCGCAATCTATTATGTCATCAATACATAACAAATAAAGATCGCAGCGGCGGCGGCAGGATGCGCCCGCGTTCCAAGGTTTCAGGACAGAAAATGAGGAGTCGTCATGCTTGATTCGACGAGGTGTATTCGTGCGCGCGCTCTGGGCGCCGCCGCACTGCTGGCCATCACCGCCACCACAGCCCATGCACAGGAAGCGCAGGGCACTGACGCACAAGCCAGCGGCAATCTCGGCAGCGACATCATTGTCACCGCGCAGCGCCGTCCCGAGCGTCTGCAGGACGTCCCGGTCGCCGTCACCGCCTTCAGCGAAGAGATGATCCGCAACCTCAACCTGAACGACGCGATCAAGACCGCGCAGATGGTGCCGGGCATGATCGCCACGCACAACGCAGGGCTGGGCACCGCCAACGCCTACTACCTGCGCGGCCTCGGCAACAGCCAGTCGGTCGCGACTTTCGATCCGCCGGTCGGCACGTATGTCGACAACGTCTACGTCGCGCGCCAGAACGCCAACAACTACCAGTTCTTCGACGTCGATCGCGTGGAAGTGCTGCGCGGACCGCAGGGAACACTGTTCGGCCGCAACACCACCGGCGGCGCCGTCTCGGTGATCATGAAGAAGCCGTCGGACCGGATGGGCGCCAAGTTCGAGGCGACCTACGGCTCCTATGACCGCGTCACCGCCAAGACCACCGTGGACCTGCCGGTGAGCGAGCGCGTGCTGACGAAGTGGTCCGCCTACTACGTCTACGACAAGGGCTACCTCAAGAACGTTACCACCGGCGACCGCCTCAACGGCGAGCGCAACTACGGCTTCCGCGGCGACGTGCGCTTCCTGCCGACCGACGACCTGACCATCGACCTGTCGGGCGAATATACCCGCAACACCGGCACCTACCTTGGCGTCTACGCCGCGCCGGGCGCGTCGGATCGCTACAAGACGACGACCACGCCGGATTTCTACAACACCCGCAATGCCTTGCCCGAAGGCAACTGCAAGGGCGACCCGGTCAACATCCTGCTGACCACGGTGACCGGCAACTGCTCGCTGACCGACAGCTACGCGACGACCGCTGACGTCAACTGGAACACCGATGCCGGCAACCTCGAACTGATCGCGGGCTATCGCGAGCAGGAGCAGGGCTACATCAACAATTACAACGGCACGACCACCAACGTCTACGCCGCCTACATCCTGGCCGACAAGATCAGGAACCATCAGGTTTCGACCGAACTGAAGTGGACCGGCGAAGCATTCGACGACAAGCTGAAGTACGTTGCCGGCGTGTTCTACCTGCGCGAAGTGAACCATCTCGCTTCGGCCGACTTCCAGGGTTCGGCGACGGCTACCGCGTTCAATCTCCTGCAGGATCGCCATTTCCGCCAGCAGGTGGAGACTGTCGCCGGTTACCTCCAGGGCGACTACGAGGTCGTGCCCGACCTGACCGTGACCGTGGGTGCGCGCTACACCTACGAGAAGAAGAGCATCGAGTACTTCGATTCCGAACGTTTCCCCGGCTTCGGCTTCAACAGCGCCGACGTGCGCGCGGCGGGCATTCCGCTCAAGTTGACGCAGAACCGCGTGACCCCGCGCTTCGCGATCAACTACAAGCTCTCGCCCTCGGTCATGCTCTATGCTTCGGCGACGAACGGCTTCAAGTCGGGCGGCTGGAACGGCAACGCCGCCGTCGCGACCCGCGTGCTGGCGTTCGAGCCGGAAGTGACGTGGTCCTACGAAGGCGGCGTGAAGTCGGAACTGTTCGATCGCAAGGTGCGCATAAACCTCAACGGCTATTACGCGCGGACCAGGAATCTGCAGATCACCTCCGGCATCGTCCCGCCGGGTGAGACGGTGATCGTCAGCCTCGCGCGCAATGCCGGTACGCTGGTCGATTACGGTCTGGAGTTCGAGACGGTCTTCGCGCCGGTGCGCAACTTCGAGTTCTTCGCCAACGGCTCGCTGTCGCATGGCGAGTATTCGTCGGTCGTGATCCTGCCGGGCGTGTCGCAGGCACTGCAGATCTCCACCGACACCCGACCGGTGCGCACGCCGACCTTCCAGTTCACCGGCGGCGCGACGTACACGATCCCGGTCGACGCGCTGGACGGCGACATCAAGCTGATCGGCTCGTACCGGCACAATTCCTCGTACTATATCGCCGTGCTGAACACGGCGGCGGCCCCGCGCGAGGACTTCGTGGACCTCAAGGTCTCGTACGAGAAGACCGACGGCAGCTTCGGCGCGTCGTTCGGCGTGACCAACCTGACCAAGCAGGAGACGATCACGGCGAACTTCCTCTCGCTGTTCCCCGGCGATCCGCGTCGGTTCACCGGCAGCGTCTGGTTCAAGTTCTGAGGAGAGTCCTTTGGGAAAATGCCCTGCGGGGCATTTTCCTCGCGGCACCGGCCCACACCCCCACCCTACCTCCCATCAAGGATACACTAGTGGGAGGTCGGGTGGGGGTGTGGGCCGGTGCCGCGAAATCCGCCCTTTGCGGATTTCCAAACTAGGTGATCAGCAAGGGGCGCTTTGGCGCCCCTTTTTCGTGCCCGACTTTTTCGCCTGCCGAATTTGCCGTTGCGCGGGCAATTGACTTAACTACGCGAGGTTTGACGATCAGGCTCGCGCAGTCCCGCGCGGGTGCAGTCTTGAATGTTCGGGAGTATCGGGGTGGTCGATCGCGACGCTGCAGTGCCGCTCTATTATCAGATCTACCTGCAACTGCGTGACGAGATCCTGAGCGGTCAGCGCCCTTTCGGCAGCGCTATGCCCACCGAGCACGAACTGGCCGAACTCTTCGGCGTGTCGCGCATCACCGCGCGCAGGGTGCTGAACGAACTGGCCGAGCAGCGCTATGTCGAGCGCAAGCGGCGGCTGGGCACCACGGTCATCTTCAAGTCCCCCGCCAAGCCGATCGAGGCGGACATCGACCAGGCGATGGACTCGCTGATGGCGCTGGGTAGCGGCACCACCGTCAATGTGATCGAGGTCAACCGCGAGAAACCCAACCCCACCGTCGCCGCCGCGCTGCAGGTCGATGCGGGGGAGGACGTGATCCGCGCCGTGCGTATCCGCTATCTGGACGGGACGCCGATCGGCTATGTCGTCAGTTATGTGCCGGGCGATCTGGCCGGGCTGATCACGCCGGGCAATCTTGGCAAGGGGCCGATCCTGCAGCTGCTGGCTGATGCCGGCTACAAGGCGGTCCATGCGGACCAGACCATCGGCGCGCTTCAGGCCGATCCCAAGCTGGCACAGGCGCTGGAGATCGCCCCGCTCGCCGCGCTGCTGCGGATCAGCCGCACCAGCTACGATGCGAACGAGCGGCCCTTCCTGCTGACTTTCGCGCATTACCGCTCGGACAAGTTCACGATCCGGCTCGATCTTCACGGAACCCGCTACGCGGTCAATTGAGCGACCCAATTCGGTCATAGCGCGCTTGCGCACCGATATTGTTATAGTTACGATACAAAAAGCATCATTCAACGCTTGGGGGTATCGTGAAGGCCTATACGATCGGTTCGCAGCAGGGCATCGCCTCGCTGACCGCAGTAACCAGGGACGTGCCGCAGCCTGGCCCCGGTCAGGTTCTCGTCAAGGTGCGCGCGGTGTCGCTCAACCATCGCGACCTGCTCATCGTCTCCAGCAAGTACGGCGCCCCGCGTCCCGAAGACCGCGTGCCGGTGTCGGACGGTGTCGGCGAAGTGGCGGTTCTTGGCGAGGGTGTGTCGGGTATCGACGTCGGCCAGCGCGTCACCGCGCCGCATTTCGTCAGCTGGACCGACGGTCCGTTCTCGCCCGCTTACTTCGGCCACGACCTTGGTGTGACCCATGACGGCTGGCTGGCCGAGTACGTGCTGGTCCCGGCGCACGCGCTGGTGAAGGTGCCGGATTCGCTGACCGACCGCCAGGTCGCGGCGCTGTCCGGCGCGGCGCTGACCGCGTGGAACGCGATCGTCGAGGTCGGCAAGGTCAAGGCGGGCGACAGCGTGCTCGCGCTCGGCACCGGCGGCGTTTCGATCATGGCGCTGCAGATCGCCCGCATGTGCGGCGCGCGCGTCGCCATCACTTCGTCCAGCGACGAGAAGCTGGAACAGGCCCGCGCGCTCGGCGCCGACGTGACGGTGAACTACCGCAGCGATGCGGAGTGGGAGGAGACGATCTTCGCCGCGCTCGGCAACGGCGCCGACATTGTCGTCGAGACCGGCGGCCTCGCCACCCTGCGGCAGTCGATCGCGGCGGCGGCGCCGAACGGCCGCATCGCCATCATCGGCGCGCTGGGCGGCACCGTCAGCGATCCGCTGCCCAACTTCGGCACGATCATCGGCAAGAACCTCGCCATTCACGGCATCGCTGCGGGCGGCCGCGCGATGCTGCAGCGACTGGTCAACGCGATCGCGATCAACGGCATGGAGCCGGTGGTCAACAAGGTGTTCGGCTTCGACGAGGCCGCCGATGCCTACGCCTACCTCCACTCGGGCGATCACTTCGGCAAGGTGATGATCCATGTCGCCTGATGACTCCAGCGACCATGGCTGACCCCGCCGCCCGCCTCGCCGATCACGCGCTGTCCGTCGAGTGGGCGGCGCTGCCTCCCTCGGCGCAGGCGGCGGCCCGTGCTTTCCTGTTCGACAGCCTTGCGGTCGGCGTGGCGGGGTATTCCGCCATCTACGCCGAAGAAATCCGCAAGGCCGCGCAGATCTGGACCGGCGGGGCTGCGGGCGAGGGCATGGTGCTGGGCGCACCGGATCTGCGCCTGCCCGCGCCTTACGCGGCTTACGTCAACGCCTACCAGATCCACTCGCAGGAATACGACTGCGTGCATGAGCCGGCGGTCGCCCACCCGATGGCGACCGTCTGCGCGGCGCTGCTGGCCGAGGCCGGGCGTGCTCCGGCCTCGGGCGAGGATTTTCTCGCCGCCGTGGTCGCCGGGATCGACGTGGTGGCGACGCTGGGCGTGGCGGTGAAGGGGCCGCTTAAGTTCTTCCGCCCGGCGACGGCAGGCGTCTTCGGCTGCGTCGCCGCGCTTTCGCGCCTGCGCCGGGTAGAGCCGGAAGTCGCCTATCGTGCCTTCGGCCACGCCCTCGCACTGGCGAGCGGGACGATGCAGTCGCACATCGAGGGCAAGCCCACGCTGGCGCTGCAGGTGGCGGGCGCGGCGCGCTCGGCGGTCGAGGCGTTCGACCTTGCGCGCGCCGGAATACCCTCGCCCGCAGGCGCGATCGGGGGGCCGTTCGGCTACATGGCGCTGTTCGAGCACGACCCGGTGCTGGAGCCCGAACTCGACAAGCTGGGCAAAGTCTGGCGCGTCGAGGAAGTCAGCTGGAAACCGTTCCCCACCGGCCGCGCAGCGCAAGGGGCGATCGTCGCCCTCAAAACGCTGATGGTCGGGCATGGTGTGACGGCGGACAATCTGGAAGCGCTGGAATACCATGCGCCGCCTTTGATTCATCGATTGGTCGGCCGCCGTCCGCAGGCGGACATGACGGTGGCCTATGCGCGGCTGTGCTTCGCGTGGCTCGGCGCGGTGGTTCTGACCGAGGGTGGCGTGGGCCTCGATGCCTTTACGCCCGCGCGGCTGGGCGATCCGGTTTTGACGGCGATTGCGGAGAAAATCACCGTCGTTGCGGACGACAACCCCGATCTTGCGGCTTTCGTACCGGCTTTTGCGCATGTGCGGCTGGTGGACGGGCGGTCTTTCCGCGTCGATGTCGCCCGGCAGCTCGGCGCGCCGGAGTGGCCTTTGACGCTGGAGCAGCAGCTGGAGAAGGCGGGCAAGTGCTTCGCGTTCGGCGGGCTGGATGCGGCGCTGGTGCCACAGCTGCACGCGCTGGTCGGGCGGCTGGATGCGGCTGGGGATGTGATTGCCACACTATCCGAAGTTCTCGACTGACCACTACTGTCGTCTTTGCGAGCGTAGCGAAGCAATCCAAGGCGGCGCTGAACTGCCCTGGATTGCTTCGCTACGCTCGCAATGACGAACGGAAGATGAGCAAGGGGGAAGCCCTCTCCGCCGGGCGAAGAGGGCCTCATATCATCAATGCGGCTCCTCACCGCCCGAGACGTTCATGCTCTCGCCGGTGATGTAGATCGCCTCGTCTGAGCACAGGAACGCCACGGCGGCGGCGGTGTCCTCAGGCATGCCGGGACGGCCCATCGGGATGCGCGCGGCCATGTTGGCGAGGTATTTCTCCACCGAGATGCCCTGCACCTCAGCGAAATGCTCGTTCTGCCACTTGCCGAGCCCGGTGGTGACGTGGTTCGGGCACACGTTGTTGACGGTGATGCCGTGCGCGCCTAGCTCGATCGAGGCCGAGCGCACCAGCCCGACGAGGCCGTGCTTCGAGGCGGTGTAAGCCTGCGCATGCATGAACCCGGACTTCGCCGCCTGGCTGGCGATGTTGACGACGCGGCCGCCTTTTCCTTGCGCGATCATGATCTCCGCCGCTGCCTGCAGGCCGTACCATGCACCGGTCAGGTTGACGTCGATCACCGCGCGCCATTCGTCGGCAGAGACCTCCATCATCGGCTTCATGATATAGCCGATCCCTGCGTTGTTCACCCAGATGTCGAGCGAGCCGTGGGTGTCCACCGCATGGCGGGCCAGCGCGCGGACCTGTTCGGGATTGCGCACGTCGCAGGGGAAGGTCGAAGCCTTCGGCAGCGATGCGGCGATGGCGTCCATCTCGGCGCTGGAGCCGGTCATCGAACCGGGCGTAGCCGCGTCGGCCGGGGCGCCGATGTCGGAGATCACCACGGTCGCGCCCTCGGCTGCGAGGCGGCGGGCGATGCCTTCGCCCAGCCCGCCCGCACGGCCGGAGCCGGTTACGACCGCGACCTTGCCGTCGAAGCGACCGCTCATGAGCCCAGCTTCTCGGTCATGATGAAGATCGGGTCGGCCCAGTCCTGGAACTCGGCGGCGACCTTGCCCATGGCCTCGGTCGAGGTTTCCTCGCCGAACAGGTCCATGTCGGCCACGTCGATGATCTCGACGTACTGGTAGGGCGCGGTGCCGCCGCCCAGCAGGCCCGCCGTGCGCAGCACCTCGAAATTGGAGACGGACTTCAGGCCGTTCACGGTCGGCAGATCGGTAGTCTCCGCCCAGCGTTCATAATCGGCGACGCTCTTTCCGGCCTTGAGGTTCAGCAGCACGATGATGCGAGTCACGGGTAATCTCCTCCTTGAGGTGAGCCAAGCTACCTGTTATTTGATATAGAAGCATGACATATAACGCGAGGGTTGACCATGTCCAGAAATGACCCGGCTGCCGATTACGATGGCCCGCCCGACTACCGTGTCATCGGCCGTCACGCGCTGTTTCCGCAGACCAGTCATGACGAGATCGAGCGGATCAACTTCCTCGCGCAGATGAATCGCCACCTGGCGGCCAATGTCGTGCCCGGCGTCAAGCAGGCTTACGAGAAGCGGGTCGTGCCTGCGTTCGAAGCCGCCGAAGGCCGCCCGATCGCCAACCGCCACGAAGCGCGCAAGGCACTGCTGGCGGACCCCGCGTTCCAGACCTGGTCGGCGATGCGCCGCATGACGATGGAGCAGCGCCAGCAGGCCGGTCGCTGGACCGCGCTGCGCCAGTCCGAGCAACTGGCCGAGAAGGCCCGCGAACTGACCGAGGGCGACGATCGGCTCAAGCTCGATCCGGCCTTGCAGCAGCCGCGTTATGTCTCGGCGGTGGATCATCACTGCATGCCGGGCAGTTATCACACCGAATACTTCCCCGGCGACGTGACCAATGGCGCGAACTACGATCACGCCGGGTTCGTCACCACCAGCGGGTTGCTCGGCAAGTATTCGGACGGCGGCGGCCATGCCGTCGCGCGCTGGGTGAAGCGCAACCTGCCGGACTTCCAGCCCAGGCAGATTCTGGAGATCGGCGGCACCGTGGGCCATTCCAGCCTGCCGCTGGCGCAGGCTTTCCCCGAGGCGGAGATGACCATCGTGGACCTCGGCGCGCCGGTGCTGCGTTATGGTCTGGGCCGCGCCAAGTCGCTCGGCGTCGACAACGTGCGCTTCGTGCAGGCGAGTGGCGAGGACCTTTCGATCTTCCCCGACGCCAGCTTCGACTGGATCCAGACGACGATGTTCCTGCACGAACTGTCCACCGGATCGCTGCGCCGGATCATGGCCGAGACGCGCCGCCTGCTGAAGCCGGGCGGCATCGTCCTGCACGTCGAGCAGCCGCAGTACGCGCCCGAGATGCCCCTGTTCGAGCAGGCCATGCGCGACTGGGACGCCTACTACAACAACGAGCCGTTCTGGAGCCGGATGCACGAAATGGACCTCGACGCCGAGATGATCGCGGCCGGGTTCGCGCGTGACCAGTTGATCCACGGCGGGGTGACGGCAGTGGTCGACCGCGACCTGTTCCCCGACGCCGCCGACGACGACAAGGAAGATTACGGCCGCAAGGCGGCCTGGCACGTGATCGGAGCAACCGTCTGATGTCCATCGCCGATGCCCTGCGCGGCGCGGGCGCCAAGCCTGCCGGCAAGCGCCCCTATTTCCTCGACGCCAAAGTCGAGCGTGTCCTCGCCATCACTATGTCCATCGCTCAGGAACTGGCGGTAAGCCGCCAGCGCACCGACACGCTCGAACGGCTGCTGCTGGAGAAGGGCGTGCTCTCGCAAGGCGAGATCGACGCCTTCGTGCCCGACCGCGCCGCCGCCACCGAGCGTGCGCTGTGGAACCAGGAATACATCGCCCGCATCCTGCGCATCGTGCAGCAGGAGAACGAGGCGGTCGGCCGCCCGGACGACATCGCCTCGGAAGACGTGGCGGTAGAGGTTGGCGCAGCATCGTGACGGCTATCGTGAGCGACAGGGAGTTCGAATTCACCGTCGACGTCCTCGTGATGGGCGGCGGCGCCTGCGGGGTCACCGCTGCGCTGGCGGCCAGCGATGCGGGCGCTGAAGTGCTCCTCGTCGAAGCCGATGCGCGGCCGATGGGCACCACCGGCATGTCGATGGGCGTGTTCTGCGCGGCCGGCACGAAGCAGCAGGCCGCAGCGGGCGAGCAGGATGACGGCGACACTTTCTTCGCCGACATTCTCGCCAAGACGAAAGGCCAGACCGACCCCGAGATCGCGCATGCATTGGCCTATGGCTCCGGCCCGACGCTGGACTGGCTGGTCGGGAGCCACGGCGTTCCGCTCGAACTCGATACCGGCTTCCGTCCGGCCTACGGCAACACCCGGATGCGCGTCCACGGCTGGCCGGGCCATGCCGGGCAGGACCTGCTGGAACTGCTGCACCAGAAGGTCGCCGACGCCGGGGTGATGGTGCTCAACCCGGCCAAAGTGGTCGACGTGATCGCCGACGACGAGGGCCGCGTCCTCGGCGTCGAGATCGAACGGCCCGGCGGTGAGCGCGAGCGGGTGGGGTGCAAGGCGCTCGTCATCGCCAGCGGCGGCTTCGCCGGAAACCACGCAATGCTGCGCCAGTACATACCCGAGATGGCTGATGCGCGGAACAACGGTCACGAGGGCAGCCGGGGGGACGGTATCCGCTTTGGGGAATCGCTAGGTGCCGCTATGGGCGACTTGGGTGCCTTCCAAGGTTACGCCATGCTGACCGAGCCGCAAGGTATCAGCGTGCCTCCCGGATTTGTCATCGACGGCGCGATCCTGGTCAATATCAACGGCTTGCGCTTCGTGGACGAGAAGGAGGACATCGCCGGGATGGTCCACCCCGTCATGGCGCAGCCCGGCGGCCACGTCTGGGTGATTTTCGACGAAGAGATCGAGCGCCGCAACGCCTACCAGCCTGACACCAAGGCGCTGACCGAACTCAACGCCGCCCGGCGCGGGGAGAGTGTAGAGGCTCTGGCGCAGCGCATCGGCGTCGATCCGCAGGCGCTGGCCGCCTCGCTCGAAGAGGCCCGTCAGGCGCAGGTCGAAGGGCGTCCGGACGCACAGGGCCGCGTGTGGGGGGACGAGCTTCCGCCCTCGGGCGCGCTGGGTGCGTTCAAGGTCGTCGGCGCGATCTATCATACGCAGGGGGGCTTGCAGATCGACCGTAATGCGCGGGTTCTGCGCGAGGACGGCTCGGCTTTGCCCAACCTTTTCGCGGGCGGCGGCGCGGCGCGAAGCGTCTCGGGGCCGTCGTCCTGGGGCTACCTCCCGGCGATGGGCCTGTGCACCGCGGTGACCCTCGGCAGGCTGTCCGGGGAGGGCGCAGCAGCGATCGCAGCGGGCCGATGATCGCAGAGCGGAGGGTCGTCCTGCGGCACTTTGCGTGATCAATCCAACCTGACAGCAGTAAATCACGATTAGTCACCGGAGCACGATGATGGACCCGCTGAGCGCAACGCTTTCCGAACCGACCGCAACCTCGGCACTGGCCGAACGCCTCGCCGCCATCGTCGGGGCCGACAACGTCACTATCGACGAGGCGAAGCGCAAGCTGCACAGCGAGGACGTCTGGTCGCGCGCGGACGACGTCGTCGCGCTGATCGTCGCTCCGGCCACCACCGAGGAACTGGCCGAGGTCGTCAAGGTCATCGGCGATGCGGGCTGCTCGGCCGCGCCGCGCGGTGCAGGGATGAGCTACACTTCGTCCTATATCCCCGCCAACGACCGCACCGTATCGATCGACACGCTGCGGATGAACCGCGTGATCGAGGTCAATCGCGGCGACATGACGGTGACGGTGCAGGCGGGCGTCAGCTGGATTCAGCTGAACGAGGCGCTGGCGAAGGAAGGGCTGCGCACGCCGTTCTGGGGGCCGATGTCGGGCCTGATCTCGACCATCGGCGGCGGGCTTTCGCAGCTCAACGCGATGTTCGGCGCCAGCCAGTACGGCACCAGCAGCGAGAGCGTCGTCGCGCTCACCGTCGTCACCGGCACCGGCGAGGTGATCCGCACCGGTGCGCGCGGCCAAGGCGGCGAGCACCCGTTCTACCGCCACTTCGGCCCCGATCTGGCGGGTATCTTCTGCGGCGATTGCGGCACGCTGGGCATCAAGGCCGAAGTCACCTTCCGCCTTATCACCGCGCCCGCGCATGAGGATTACGCCTCGTTCTCCTTCCCCAGCGGCGAGAAGCTGCTGGAAGCTATGGGCGAGATGACGCGGGCGGGCATCGCTTGCGAGATGTGCGCCTTCGACCCCGGCCTTACCGAAGTGCGCATGAAGCGCATGTCGCTGCTGTCGGACGTGAAGACGCTGGGCGCGGTGATCGGCAAGGAGAAGTCGCTGGGCAAGGGCCTGCTCTCGGCCGCCAAGGTGGCGCTCGGCGGGCGCAATTTCATTCCCAAGGGCGACTATCCGCTCCACGTCATCGCCGAGGGGCGCTCGAAGGACGCGGTGGCGTTCGACATGGCCGAGGCGCGCCGCATCGCCCGCCAGTTCGAGGGCACGGAGATCGAGAACTCGATCGCGAAGATCATCCGCGCCAACCCGTTCCCGCCGCTGAACTCGATGGTCGGCCCGACGGGAGAGGCGTGGATTCCGGTGCACGGCGTCTGCCCACTGTCCACCGCGCCGCAGATCTTCACCGAAATCCAGAAGTTCTACGCCGAGAACGCCGCGCTCTTCACCGAGCACGAGATCCACACCGGCTTCCTGTTCACGGCGATGGCCAGCAACGCGCTGATCATCGAGCCGGTGTTCTTCTGGCCGACCGGCTGGCGCCCGATTCACGAACAGTCGATGGAAGCCTCGCACGTCGCGCGCCTGACACAGCGGCCGGAGAATCCTGCGGCGACCGAGGCGGTGAAGTTCCTGCGCAAGGGGGTGGTCGAAATCTGCGCGCGCTACGGCACCGGGCACTTCCAGATCGGCCGCACCTACCCCTACCGCGAGAGCCGCGATCCGGCGTTCACCGCGCTGCTCGACAATCTCAAGGCGCACCTTGACCCCAAGGGCCTGTTCAACCCCGGCGTGCTGGGCTTCCCGGAAGGCCGGGCCTGATGGCGACCTATCAGGCGGTCCAGCTCGCGCAGTTCGGCGAGAGTTTCCGCGAGGCGGCGCGCATCGTCGACCTCGACTTGCGCGATCCGGCGCCGGGCGAATTGCGTGTGCGCAATCGGTACGCGGGCGTGAACGGTATCTTCGATACGCAAATTGCCCGCAACGCGGTGGACTACGTGAAGATCGGCCTGCCGACTCTGACCGGCGTGGAGGCGCTGGGCGTGGTCGAGGCAGTGGGCGAGGGCGTGACCGACTTCGCCCCCGGCGACGCTGTAGTGACCACGCGCTTTCCCGGCGGTTATCGCCAGTACAACATCGCGCCGCAGGGCCACTTCGTGAAAGTGGCGGATGACAGCCCCGAATGGCTGGCGCTCGCCTCCACCGGCGTGTCGGCGTGGATGGCGCTGTTCCATGTGGGGCAGGCGAAGCCGGGCGAAGTCGTCGCGATTTCCGCCGCTGCGGGCGGTCTCGGCCACCTGATCGTCCAGCTTGCGGCGCTCAAGGGCTGCGAGGTGGTCGCGGTCTGCGGCGGGCCGGTGAAGTCGGACTTCGCGCGCAGCCTCGGCGCGGCGCGGGTGATCGACTATCGTTCGGAGTCGGTGCCGGAAGTGCTGGCGCGCGAATATCCCAATCGGCTGGACGTGGCGATCGACACGGTTTCGGGCGAAATCTTCGACGCCTTCCTCGACAACGTGGCGCCGCATGGGCGCGTGGTCGTCGGCGGCGCGGCCTCTGACCTCGAAGGGAGGCCGGAGATCGTCACCGCCCCGCGCATCGCGCACAAGCTCTACTACAAGGGGGCTTCGGTGCGCGGCTTCATGAACGGACTGCTGGCCGAGTTCTGGCCGCCCGCGCGCGAAGACGTGTTCGCGCTTTACAACGAGGGCAAGCTGAAGGTGTGCTTCGACGAGGAGCGCTTCCTCGGCCTCCCCGGCGTGTTCGATGCCGTGGAGCGCCTGCTTTCGGGCCGCTCGATGGGCAAGGTCATCGTGGACTTGCGATAGCACTTCGTCATTGCGAGCGTAGCGAAGCAATCCAGGGCAGTATCAAATCGCTCTGGATTGCTTCGCTACGCTCGCAATGACGAGCAGGGGCCGGGCCGACCTTTCCTCGCGAGACGCGGGTATCTCTCCTAGAGGGCCGATCGACCCGGCTTTCCCGGACCGGCGCTCGGCCGATCCGGGTGATCCTTCTCAGTACTTCAGCGATAGCCGCAGGCCGACCTGTCGGCGGTTGGGCAGCTGCACGATGAAGCTGCGCGCGTAATTGGTCGGGTTCACGTATGCGCGGGCGGATTGCACCGCCTTGTCGTCCAGCAGGTTGTTCACATAGAGCGAGGCGCGGATGCCGGGGCGGCGCAGGCCGACCTGTACGTCCACCGTGGTCTTCGAGCCGGTCTCCGCCAGGTTCGCCTCGGTGGCGTACGTGGTGCTGCGGTAGCTGACGTCGCCCTGCAGGAACAGGGTGCCCACGTCCTCCAGTTCGATGTTGTGGATCACGCCCGCATTGCCGGTCCAGTCGGGACTGCCCGCGAGCTGGTCCTTGCCGTCGGTCGTGATCCCGGCATTGCGCACGCGGGTATCCACGTAGTCGAGGATGCGGATCGGCGCGTAGCCGAGGCCGCCGTAGACTTCCCAGCCGGGGTTCGGCTGGAAGTGGAAGTCCATCTCGGCGCCGGTGCCGCGCGCCTTGCCGCCGTTGAGCGTGATGCCCACCGGATAGCCGTTGACGGTGACTTGCGAGTTGACCTGGATGTCCGACCATTCGAGGTGGAAGACCGAGGCGTTGAAGGTCAGCTTGCGATCGAACCAGGCGGTCTTGAAGCCCGCTTCGTAGCTCCACATCTGCTCTTCATCATAGGCGATGTATTCGTCCGGCACGGCGCTGAAGCCGGTGCCCGCCGCGTTGTTGAAGCCACCCGGCTTGTTGCCCTTGGCGACGCTGGCGTAGAGCATGTGGTCGGGCGTCGCCTGCCATTCGACGATGGTGCGCGGCAGCCAGTTCCTGAACGTCGCGCCGAAGGAACCTGCGGTCGTCGCCGCGCGCGGCTGAGAGGTTTCGAAGATCTTGTCCTGCGAATAGCGCAGCTCCTGCGACACCGTCAGCCCGGGCGTGATCTCGTAGCTGAGCGAGCCGAACACGCCGTAGGTCTTCGTATCGCGCGTGAGCACGTTGGGCGTCGGGGCCAGCACACTGGACGAGCCTTGCGCGGCGGTCGGGGAGTAGTCGTCGCTGGAGTAGTTTTCTTTGCGGAAGTAGCCGCCGATCAGCCACTTGAACGGACCGGTGCCCGATGACTGCAGGCGCAGTTCCTGGCTGAAATCCTCGACATGGACGTCCAGCGCGCTGCGGAAGTTGCCGAGCAGAGTCGAGCCCGAAATCAGGTCGGGATTGGCGGTGAAGTCGGAGTCCACGTCCTGAAGCTGATGGCTGCGGTTGTAGGCGGAGATCGACGAGAATGCGGCGCCGCCGAAGTCGTAGTTGAAGTGCGCGGCGGCGCGGTAATACTTGAGGTCGATGTTGCCGTAATCGGCGGCGTTGCTGCCCAGCTTGTCGGGATCGCCCTTCAGCGTGCCGACATACCAGCGCTGGCTGGCGAGCGTGCCGGTCTGGGTGTTGGTCGCCACCTGATGCCAGGCGGGCTGGCCGATGTGTTCGTCGCTGTAGGCGAGGCGGACGTAGAGTTCGGCCTGCTTCTCGGCACCGAACTGGGCGCGGATGCCGCCGATCACGGCGGTGCTGTCCGAATTGCCCATGTCGTCGCCGGTATTGGCATCGTCATAGAAGCCGTCGAAGCTGCGGCGCTGCGCGGCGAGCGAGAACGCCAGGCCATCCGCGACCGGGCCGCTGACGCGGCTTTCCACGCGGTATAGGCCGTATTCCGCGATCTCGCCGCCGAACTCGGCCTCGATCTTGTCGAGGTTGGGGCGGCGCGAGACGTAGTTGATCGCGCCCGCCAGCACGCCGCGCCCGAACTGGGTGCTCTGCGGGCCGCGAACGACTTCGATGCGCTCGACGTCGAAGGACTGCAGGCTGATGCCGCCCGCGTTGCCGGTGTCGACGCCGTCGATGAACAGGCCGACCGAGGCGTTGCTGCCGGTGCGCGGCGCGCCGATGCCGCGGATCACCGGGACACCGCCGAACATGCCGAGGTTGTTGGAGAAGGTAAAGTTCGGCGTGCGCTTGGCGATGTCCTCGAGGTCGGAGATATCGTAGCGTGCGATCATGTCCTGGTCGAAGGCGGCGACCGAGATCGGCACCTCCTGCAGCGTTTCCTTTTCCTTGCGCGCGGTGACGACGATGTCCTCGACTTGCGCATGGGCCGCGCCTGGGACGAGCGCGGCGAGCGATACTCCTGCGGCTAGCAGGATCCTGGCATTCATCATGGTACTTCCCCCTTGGTGCTGAACCTTGTTCCGTCTGCGTCGTTTTCTGGCCGGGTTCTGGCGCCCGGCGCGTGTGTCTTTCCGCCGCCCTTGCGGACGGTCGGAAATTCGGTCTGTCGGTCGGCTTCAGATGCGGTCGAGGATTTCGAGCGCGGCGCGCTCTCCGGTTTCCATCGCCGATTCCATGCCCACTTCCATCAGGCGCGTATGCTCGCCCGCGAAGTGCATCCGGGCGTGCTGCTGGGCCATTGTCGGGCGGAAGGCCTTCATCTGGCCCGGATGATAGCCGTGGCGGCAGCCGTGGATCAGCGGGTCGAGCTTCCACGAGAAGACGCCGAGCACTTCCAGCTTGCCCTTGGTCGAGGGCCGCATCCGCGCCAGTTCGGAGAGGACATATTCGCCGCGCTCCTTGGCCGGGATGCGGTCGAGCGCGTCGCCCTTGACGCCGCTGGTGATGGCGACGGCGCTGTCGCGCGAGCCGTCGGGCGCGATCGACTGGCGCAGCAGGCTGACCGGGCCGTCGGTCCACATCGAGCCCTCGATGCCGTCCTGCTCCCAGTAAGGCGCCTTGACGCGCAGCCAGACCTGGTTCTGGCCGCTGTAGGGCATGAGCTTGACTGCGTCCGCCTGCCCGCCGGTGAGCGCAGGCGTGACCGCGACCTTGCGCAGTGCGGTGAAGGGCAGGGCAGAGACCACGTAGTCCGCCTTGTAGCTGGAGCCGTCGCCGCACGTGACCGTCGCGCCGGTGTCCGTCATGTCGATGGCGGTGACCTGCTTGCCGGTCAGCACCGCGCCCTTGAGGGCATCGGCCATGGCGTCGGCCAGGCGCGAGGACCCGCCGAGGATGCGGTAGGACAGGAACGAGGCCTGCTGGAACCGGTCCTGCTTGGCCGAGGTCGGCACGCCGTTCCCCTCGAACTTGGCGCGGCCCATTTCCTGCATGAGCGTCAGCGCGGAAATCGCATCGAGATCGCCGTCGCCATAGCCGCGCGCGACGAGGTCGAGCGCGGCGGGCGATGCGCCCACGCGGCGCAGGTAGTCGGCCTCGGAAACGTCGTAGTTCGCCAGAGCCTCGGGTGAGGCCCAGCCGTCCATCGTGTTCCACGGGTAGGTCTTGGCGAGGTAGTAGCTGCCGAGCGCGAAAGGCACGACGCCGCGCTCCGCGCCGATCGTCCTGTTCAGCGGGTGGTTCTCCCACTGTCCCGGTCGGATCAACTGCCCGTCGAGGGAGATCGCATAGTTGTCGTAGATGTTGGAGCCTTGTGCCAGCTTCACCCCCAGCGCCTCGCAGCGGTCGAGGACGCGGGCGTAGGAACGGCCGATCTGTGATGCGCCGTGCTCGGGATGGCCTTCGATCTCGGTCGAGGTGAAGACGCGGCCGCCGATGCGCCTCCCGGCTTCGAGCACCGTCACACGGCAGCCATTTTCGGCGAGTAGCAGCGCCGCATTGAGCCCGGCGAGACCGGCGCCGATGACCACCACGTCGGTCTTCTCGGCGGCGAAGGCCATGCGGGGCAAGTAGGCGGCGGCCGCAGCCACCATGCCGGTGGCGAGCAGGGTCCGACGGGAAAGTTCGCGTGTCAAAGGGGGCCTCCCTGGCCAGTGTCATGGGACGGTGTTCTGGCAGGCAGGGTGATCGGCCGGGCGGGCGCCGTGCAATCAAGCGTTCCCGGCAGGCGATCAAAATTCCTGAACGCCATTGATGCGCGGACGGGCCTTCACGAACGTCATTCGTGTTGCACGAACGGAGTCGAGGCCCGCAAATCCACGGGATCGGCCGTTTCTGCAGTGAGGCAGCGATACGGGGATTCGGCATGGCAGGTCACCGCATGTTCACGAGGGGTTTCTGGCTTTCGGACGAGCCGCTGCTGCTCGGCCTCAATCCGCGCCAGCTCTGCGTCCACTTCATCGGGGTGCCGGTGTTCCTCGGCTTCGTCGCCGGATGGCCTCAAGCGGGGCGCACGGTCGCCTGGCCCAAGGAACATGCGATCGCGTTCTGGATCGGCCTGTCGATGTGCGGCTGGTGGGCGAACGACATCGTTACCCGCGCGCTGGCGAGGCCGCTGCGCGGCGCGGGGATGCCGCTCTGGGCGACGCTGATGGTCGGGGTGGTGGTGGCTTCGCTGCCGTCCGACATGGCGCTCAAGCTATGGGTTCACGCCTATCTCGGCATGTTCCCGGACTTGCCGATGACGCGTCCGATGCCGCAGATCCGGCTGGATGCGGTGCTGTTCTTCAAGACGCACATCTACGGCTATATCGAGTGGCCGCTGATCAACCTGATGCTCTTCCACTTCTGGAAGATGCCCTGCTACGGCTACCGGCCGAGCATCGAGACAGGCCACGCACCCAGCAGCGTCGAGAGCGTGCTGCCGTTCATGACGAAAGTGCCGGTGACCCTGCGCGGCGAAGTGCTCGCGCTCTCGGCCGAGCAGCATTACCTGCGCGTCCACACCAGCGCGGGCAATGCGCTGATCCTCTATCGCCTGTCGCAGGCGGTCAGCGAACTGGGCGGGAGGGGCCTGCAGGTCCACCGCAGCTTCTGGGTAGCCTCGGGCGCGGTGGTCCGGGTGGCAGGCAGTGCAGGCGCACCCCGGCTGGTGCTGCGGGACGGGCTGGAAGTGCCGGTCAGCCGGTCGTTTCGCCAGACGGTGCAGCAGGCAGGCTTCCTGCAGGCTGCACCATCAGGGCTCGTTCCTTCAGGGGCGTTCTGACGCCTCGAACGTGCGGTAGGGGCCGAGCAGGAGTAGCGCACCGGCGCAGGTCAGCAAGGCTATCGCCGAACAGCTCAGTGACAGGACATAGCTGCCGTTGACGTCGAAATCGTGCCCGAACACCGGCGCGGCGAACCCGGCGCCGATCGCGAAGGGGATGTAGAGCCAGCCATAGATCGTGCCGTAGTGCTTCATCCCGAAATAGCGGGCGACGATGAAGGCGATGAAATCGTACTCGATGCCCAGCGCGAAGCCGATCAGGAAGATCGAGATGCCTGCCGCCTGCGGGTCGATGGTCCCGCCCATGAGGCTCCAGTAGGACAGGCCGGGCAGCGCGAGCAGGATGGTGCCGATCATCGGCGCCCAGAAGCGGTCGAGCAGCCAGCCGCCGACAAGCCGTCCGATGATCGCGGACAGGCCGATGAGCGGCGTGAGCGAGGCGATCGTGCCGCTATCCAGCTTCCCGGCGCGCAGGATGCCTTCCATGTTGGGGACCGCACCGCCGAGCGCGAAGGAGATCGGCACCAGCGCCACGGCCAGCAGCCAGAAGCGCCAGTCGCGCACCGCCTGCGCGGTCGTCATGCCGCCCATCGGGACGGGGGCGGCGGCGGGTTCATCCACGCGGGATTTGGGCGCGCGGAACCAGATGAAGGCGGCGGGCAGGGCCAGCACCAGCGGCAGCAGGCCGAGCCCGACGAAGGCGCCGCGCCAGCCCCACTGTTCGATCAGCCAGCGCACATAGGGCTTGGCGAAGATGCCGAACAGCCCCGAGCCCATCATGGCAAGGCCGAGGGCAAGGCCCTTGTTGCGCTGGAAGTGCTCGTTGACGAGGCGGGTCCAGGTGATCGGCAGCGTTCCCGCGCCGCCCAGCGCGATGAAGCCCCAGGTGAGGTAGAAGCCGAGGATCGACCCGGAGGACAACGCCAGCGACAGCACGCCGAGGCCGAACAATACCACAGAGCACAGCGCGACGCCTCGCGCGCCGAACCGGTTGGTGAGCGCCCCGGTCAGCGGCGCGGAAAGCACGACGGTGAGGGTCGTGACGGACATGACGCCCATGACCTCCGCGATCGACCACCCGAAGGCGGCTGAAAGCTGGGGGGCCAGCATCCCCAGGGTGTAGACCGGCATGGGGGAAAGGCCGAGGCCGACACCAAGGGTGGCGGCCAGCACGATCTTCCATCCCCGGGCGAATTCGCCGTCGCGGGCGTCGGCCGCCGGCCTCACCGCCTCGCTCACTTCGTCGCGGTCTTGAGCCAGGCGATCAGGGCGGCGCGATCTTCCGGCTTGGCGATGCCGGGGAAAGCCATGGTGGTGCCGGGAACCAGCTTGCTCGGCCGTTCAAGCCAGGCGTTGAGCGACTTGTCGTCCCACTTGACGCTGCTCTTGGTCAGAGCAGGCGAATAGCGGAAGCCGGGGCGGCTCGCAGCCTTCTTGCCGATGAAACCGTTAAGGTTGGGGCCGACCTTGTTGGGCTGGCCCGCTGCCGTCGAGTGGCAGGCCTGGCAGCGCATGAACAGGCGCTTGCCCGCCTGTGCATTCGCCGTCTGGGCCGAGGCGGGGGCTACGGCCACGAACAGGCTCATGGTCATGGCCAGACCTGTAAGCGGAAGAGTTGCGGCCAGGCCGCGAAGCGCTTTCATCTCTCGTGTACCTCATAAAATCACTACCCGCGCATGATCCATATAGCTGATCACTGTGTGGGTCGGATGGTTCGCCGATATTCTATCCGCCTGCCGATGAACCAAATGCGAAGGCCGCCCGCGATGCGGACGGCCTTCGCGGTTTCCGTTTGAAAATTCGCTGCAGGCGAATTTCTCGGCACCGGCCCACTCCCCCACCCGACCACCCAACGGTAGTATCCTGCGGGTGGTCGGGTGGGGGAGTGGGCCGGTGCCGCACAGAAAATGCCCAATCGGGCATTTTCTACTCAAACTCTCAGGGAGCGATGATCAGACGCGTCTGCACTGTGCCTGCGCCTTCGCGCAACGCCGCACCGGCCTTGTATTCCGGGCTCTTGGCATAGGCGAGGGCGGCTTCCTCGGTCTCGAAGCGCGAGACGACCACGCGCTCGTCGGGATTGACGTCGCCTTCGAGCACTTCGCTCACCTTGCCGCGCACGAGGTATTCGCCGCCGTGCTTTTCGCTGAGACCGGCGATGGCCTTGACGTAGGCGCCGAACTTCTCGGCGTCGGTGATGACCACGGTTGCTACGATATATGCTGCCACGTCGATTCCTTAGCTTTGGTGTGGGTTACTTCTTGTCGGAGGGCGGCGCGCCCGTTTGCCGGCCGGTGAGGCGGGCGCTGACGCACTGCTCGGCAGGTACGCCTTCAGGGCACGGATTGAGCTTGGGCTGGAAGCTGTTTTCTTTGGGCAACCGCACCGTGAGGATGCGCACCGGCTCGGTGCCGATTGTGCGCGAGGTGTGGCCGCGCCCGGTCACGTCGTCGGCGAGCACGATGTCGCCTTTGGACAGTACGTGCTTCGATCCGTCGCCGAAGCCGACTTCCAGCTGGCCCGACAGGACGATCAGGAAGCGCGGCGTCGATACGCCGTGATAATCGATGAAGTCTCCGGGCAGCGCGTCGCCGATCTCCACGTCGGTGGCGTAGAGGCGGGTCTGGACGCTCTTGCCGGGGACGCCGCCGGTGCGCGGCAGGTCCTTGATCTCGAGGTGAGATTCGCCGTCGTCGCCGCCGTACATGTGAAGCACGCGGAACGCCTCGGCCCCCGGCGATAGCGGCGAGACCGGCGACGGTGTGGGGGCGGGGCGGTCGGCGGCGGAACAGGCGCCCGAGAGGAACGCTGCTGCAAGGATGGGGATGAAGCGCTTCATGACGGTCCTCAGACGGGCTGGGTTTCGGAGAGGCCGACGCGGGCGTCGTGCTCGGCGGCTAGGCGGCGCAGCGTGGGGATCAGGTCCCGGCCATGCAGGGCGATGTCGCCGTAGAGATCGAAGCCGCGCATCAGGAAGCCGGTGATGCCCATCGCGTAATAGTCCATCATCGCATCGGCGACCTGCTCGGCGGTGCCCACCAGCGCGGGCGGCAGCATCGGCGTCGAGAAGCTGACTGACGCCTTGGTGATCCCGGTCCACAGCCGCTTGTCGAGCAGGTCCTTGCCGCCCGCGATCGCCTCAAGCTCCTCGCGGCCCGAACCGCCCTTAGTGGTGGCCAGCTTGGGATCGAGCCGCATGCCGGTGCTCAGCGCCTCGTCGCTGCCGGCGATCTTGCGCTGCTGTTCGAGCGCGGTTTCGCGCAGCGCCTCGACGACGTCGGCGGCGGCCCTCCACGCGGCGTCCTCAGTCTCGCCGACGATCACGCGCACCGAAGTCTGGATGCGGACAGGGCGGCCGGTACGCGCCCAGGCATCGCGGATCTGCGCGACGGTGCTCGCCATCTGGTCGAGCGGCTTGAGGCCACCGATGGCATAGACGTCGGCGACCTCGGCGCCCTTCTCCAGCGCGAGCGGGGAGGACCCGCCCCAGTACACCGGGATCGCGCCGCCGCCCACTGGCTTGAGTTCCGACAAGGCTTTGTTGAACCGGTAGTAGGTGCCGTTATGGTCCACCGGGGTGCCGCTGGACCACACCTTGCGCATGATTTCGACGTATTCGGCGCTGCGGTGGTAGCGTTCTTCCTTGGTGTGGAAGTCTCCGTCGCACTCCAGTTCGGTGTCGTTGGCGCCGGTGATGACGTGGACCCCGGCGCGGCCGCCGCTGAGGTTGTCGAGCGTCGCGAACATCCGCGCGGCCATGGTCGGCGCGATGAATCCGGGGCGGTGGGCGACCATGAAGGCCAGCTTTTCCGTCACTGCCGCCGCATAGTTGGCGATCGCGAAAGGATCGGGCGCGAAGGAGTTCTGCAGGATCAGGACGCGGTCGAAGTCGTTCTCGTCGAAGGCGCGGGCCATCTTCTCGATCATGTCGACGTCGAACGCGGGACCGCCGCCGCGGCTGATCTCCGATGCGTTGCGGTGGAGCAGGACTCCAAGGATTTCTAGCGACATGGGACGGCTCCGTAAGGGCGGTGCGCGGCAGCGGCGCCCTGTTTCGGCACCGGTCACACTGGGCGCGGCCGCAAGGTGGGTGAACCCATGCCGTGCCATCCCCTCGCAGGGCGGATAATCCAAATTATCTATTACTCTTCTTTATAGGCTTGATCGATCGTCCGCCTCCACGCCACGAAGGAGGCAGCAATGAACATCGCCAAACTCGAGCGTATGATCGCGGTCTACGAGTCCGGCAGCTTTCGCAAGGCCGCGAAATTGTTCGGAATGTCGCAGCCCGCCTTGACCTGGAGCATCCGCCAGCTCGAGGAAAGCCTCAACCTTTCGCTGTTCATTCGCGGCCCGCGCGGCATCAAGCCGACCGAGGCGTGCGAACGCCTGATCGTGCGCGCCCGCCTGATCGTCAGCGAGCAGAACCGCCTGCTGGCCGAAGTCGAGCGCAGCAGCCGCGCCCAGATCATCGAGCTGGGTGTGCACCCGGTGATGGTGAATGCGCAGTTCTCCCGCATCGTCGCGAAGTTCCGCGAGACCGACCCCGACGTCGCCCTGCGCATCGTCGAGGGCTACAGTTCCGAACTGCATGAGCGGCTGCGGCAGGGCGAGATCGACCTCGCCTTTTGCGCCAACGCAAACGTCGATCCGGAGGACGAGGAGTTCGACTTCGATCTTTTGGTCCGCCAGTTCTACTCGGTCTTCGCGCGACCCGATCACCGCATTTTCGACGAGATCGCTTCCGGTCAGCCGCTCGCCCCGCATGACTGGGCGCAAGTCGCGGTGCCCAATCTTGCGCCCGATCAGGACGAGGCCAAGGGCCTGCTCGCCATGCTCCAGCATCTGGGCATGACGCCTGCCAAGGCGGCGGTTCGCTCCAGTTCGATCAGCCTGATCCGCTCGCTCGTGCTCGACGGCGGGTTGCTGGGCATGCTGCCGGACGACCTCGTCGCGGCCGAGCTGGAGGCCGGGACGCTTTGCCGCGTACCCGACACGCGGGTAGAGGCGCCCGCCCTGGGCCTGCTCAGCGTGCATGGCAGCTACAAGAGCGCATCGGTGCGGCGGTTCGCGTCGCAACTGCGCCAGTCGTACCGGAGCGATCGCGCCCTGACCGCGACAGTATAAGGAAACTCTATCGCCTGCCGAGATTTGTAAGCTTTTCAACCCGCTTTCGTCCGATCAGGTTGAAGGGGTCGTGACGGATCGGCGAGGCCTTCCGAATCCCGGCTCCATCTCCTCTTCAGACAAGAGAACGAGCGGACGTGAAGCCTCTATTCCGAATCCTGACGGCCATTACCGGCCTTGCCTCAGCCGCGCCTCTCATGGCGCAAGTACCATCCGCCCCCGACTACGCCCGCGCATCCAGCTGGGCGGCTGACGGCAGGAACGAGGGCGCCGCCGCGGCGGTCGCGCCCGGATCGACGGCGCGGCAGAACCTGCCGGTCGACGTGTTCTACATCCACCCGACCACCGATCGCTCGATGGATCGCTACAACCAGCCGGTGCCGGACAAGGCGACCAACGCTTGGACCGACGGCAGCGTGATCGCGCGGCAGGGCGGGGTGTTCAACGGCTGCTGCCGTGTCTTCGCCCCGCGCTATCGCCAGGCGACCAGCGGCGCGCAGAAGGAAGGCGGCAAGATCCGCGAGGATGCCTTCGCGCTCGCTTATGGCGACGTGAAGCGCGCGTTCCGCTACTACCTCGACCACTACAACAAGGGCCACCCCTTCATCCTCGTGGGCCACAGCCAGGGCGCCGCGCATCTCGAGCGGCTGCTGGACGAGGAGATCGACGGCAAGCCGCTCGCCGCGCGCATGGTGGCGGCCTATGACGTTGGCATCACCTTCCCGGCGTCGAAGTATGATCGACCGAGCTCGAAGCTGAAGATGTGCGACAAGCCCGACAGCATCGGCTGCGTGGTGCACTGGAGCTCGATCCTGCCGAGCGCCGACCTTGCGAAAACGGCGTCCTTCGCGGAAGCCTACAACCGCACGGTGCTGCCGCAGGGCGCCGATCCGACGATCCTGTGCATCAATCCGCTGACCTTCGATCGCTCGCAGCCCGCCGCCCTGCGCGATGCCGCGAAGGGTGCCGTTCCCGGCGCGCCTGACGAGAGCGCCATCAAGGCCATCGTTCCCCACGCCGTCTCCGCGAAGTGCGAGCGCGGGCTGCTAGTGGTCGATCCCGATCCCGCGCTTGGCCTCAAGCCGCTGCCGGGAGACAGCATGCATTATCACGACCTCGGCCTTTTCTACGAGGACGTGCGTCAGAACGCGATCCTGCGCGCCCGCGCATGGCTTGCGGCCCATCCCCGGCCGTCAACACCCCGGCCCTCCGCAAATTGAGAAGAGAAAGACGATGAACAAGGAACCTCTCAATCCCGTCACGCAGCAGGACATCGACGATTACGCCCGTGACGGCGTGGTCTGCCTGCGCCAGATGTTCGACGCCGAATGGATCGCGAAGATGCAGGACGCGGCGCGCGCGGTTGAGAGCGATCCCGAGGCTTACGGCCAGACCGGCCCCTCGCACGGGGCGATGATCTCGGTCGCGCACTTGTGGCGCAAGCCCGGCCCGTTCCGCGACTTCGTCTTCAACTCGCCCGCAGGCGAGATCGTCGGCCGGGTGATCGGCGCGGACAACGTGCAGATGTTCCACGATCACCTGTTCCGCAAGCCGCCGCTCTCGCCCTCGATCATGCAGTGGCACGCCGACCACCTCTGGCCCTTCACCGGCACGATGATCCCGAACCTGTGGGTCGCGCTTTCGCCGGTGAACAGGGAGAACGGCCAGATCGAGTTCGTCGCGGGCTATCACAAGTTCTGCATCGAAACCGGATCGCGCTTCGGCCCGGCGGGTGACGGCACCTTCCGCTTCCCCGACTTCCAGGCCGAGCGGGACAATCCGGACTTCCCGTTCCGCTTCGTCACCTGGGATCTGGAGCCGGGCGACGCGGTGCTGTTCCACGTCGACATCCCGCACTATTCCAAGGGCAACGATTCCGACACCCTCGCGCGCACCGGCCTTGCCATGCGCATGATCGGCGACGACAGCTACTGGTGCCCGCGCGAGGGTCTGACCCCGGTGCCGGGCGTCGACGTCCTCGCCCAGCCCGAGGGCGTCCACCCCGCCCCCAGCGAGAACCTGCCGCTGATCTGGCAGCGTCCCGACAGCGAGCCGCGCGCTTTCGCCCCCGCTCGCCGCGAAGCCGCCTGAGGAGATCGCCCGCGATGACGACGCACAGCAAGCGCGATTTCCTCGCCGGTGGCGGCATGTTGATGGCGATGATGGGCTTGTCCCATTACGCCGATGCGGCCGAGGCTCCCGCAGCGGTCAAGCCGCTGCCGGGACAGGGCTTCCCGATGGAATTCAAGGGCACCGGCGATCCGATGCCGTGGATCAAGCGGGTGTTCCACCTCTACTCCGGCCCGGACGGCCTCACCCGCGCCGAACAGCTCGACGTGGTGGAGCCGCGCGGGCAGGAAATCGCCACGCTGCTGCGCCGCACGGCCTTTCGCGTGACCCTTGGCGGTTCGCAGCCCAATGCGGGCTTCGGCTTCCATGTCGCCAACAACCCGACCCTGCTGATCCCGCTGTTCGGCTCCATGATCATCGGTCTGCACGACGGAACCGAGTACGAACTGAAGCACGGCGACCTCGCTTATGCAGAGGATTGCACGGGGGAGGGGCACATCTCGAAGTCCGGCCCGGAAGGCTCGTTCATGGTCGCGGTCCAGCTGCCCAGGGAAGGCTGCCCCAAGGTCGGCAGCTCGGACATGACCAGCGTGTGGACCGACCAGTGACGGCATCATGCAGGTCAAGACCATCCACGGAGGTGCCGGAATGAAGAAAAGCGCGTACATCGGATGGGCGATCGGCTCGTTCACTTCCGCCGCGCTGGTGAGCGCCGTAGGGCTGCTGCACCTGCGGTTCATGACGGACTCGCTCGGCCTCGCCATCGCGCTGGCCGGGATGCTGACCGTCGCGGCGAAGATCTACGATGCGATGACCGATCCGCTGATGGGCTACATCGGCGACCGTACCCGCACGCGCTTCGGCCAGTTCCGGCCCTACCTGCTAGGCGGTGGGTTGCTGGCAGGCCTGTCGATGATCCTGCTCTTCAATGTGCCGGGCGGGCTGCAGGGTGACAACATGTGGCTCTACGTGGGCTTCACGCTGCTGCTCTACTCGACCGCCTACACCATGTTCCGCATCCCCTACCTTGCGATCGGGCGCGCGATCACGGACGATTTCCACGCCCGTTCGCGGCTAATGACCTTCAGCGTCTATGGCTCGTCGCTCGGTAGCTTCGCGGCGACCTCGGCGGCGCCGTTCCTGCTGGCGCGGCTGGGGAGCGACCGCGCGGGGCACGGCCATGTCGCGCTGGTGCTGGGCATTGCCATCGCGCTCGGCGGGATCGCCGCGTTCCTGCTGCTCAAGGAGCGCCACCCGGTAGAGGCGGAGAAGAAGCCCACCGGATCGTTCGCGGCGACATGGGCGGCGCTGTGGTCCAACAAGCCGTTCCTGTGCCTGATGGGCTTCAAGCTGGTGCTGTTCTCCGGCCTTGCCGTCCACATCACCGCGATCCCCTACTACACCCGCCACGTCCTGCACGTCACCGACACCGCGCTTGGCACGATCTTCGCGGTGCAGACGGCGATGATGGTGATCTCGCAGATGCTGTGGGTCCGCATGGCCAGCCGTTTCGGGCGCCGCAACGCGCTGGTGAGCGCAGGCAGCCTGTGCGCGGTGGCCTACACCGTCTGGGCACTGATCCCGGCGGGTTCGCCCTTTCCACTCATCTACATCGCCTGCGCCTTGTCCGGCACGGCGAGCGGCGGGGTGTTCCTCGGCCTCTACACCGTGCTGACCGACACCATGGACTATTCCCGCCGCATCCAGGGCGAGAACCGCGCAGGCATGCTCGCGGGCGTTTTCGTCATGGTGGAGAAGGGCACGTCGGCCTTCGGCATCTTCCTGTTCAGCACGATCATGAGCTGGACCGGCTTCGTCTCCTCCACCAGCGCCGGGGCGGAGGAGCAGCCCGCGAGCGTCAAAACCGGCATCATGGTCACCGTCTCGCTGGTGCCCGCGCTCGCCGCCGTGATCGCCAGCATCATCATGCTGCGTTATCGCCTGCCGGAGACAGCCGAGGATGCGGTTGAGCCGCCCGCCTCGACGTTGCAGCCAGTCGGAGTACAGTCCAACTGACGCAACAAGAGCTTCCCCGAGTCATGACGCGTAAATCCCTGCCCCGCACGCCCAACCGGCTCGACGCCATCGACGGCAGCCGACCGATGGACGAGCAACTGCTGGCGATGATCGTCGGCCTGACTTCGGAAGTGACCGTGCTGCGCGCCCGCCTCGACGCCGCCGAGCGGCTTCTGGCCGTCTCGGGCACGTTGCCCGCGGGCGCTGTCGATGCCTTCGAGCCCGATGCGGAGGCCGCCGCGCAGCGTGAAGGTCTGCGCAAGGCCACGCTCGACAAGGTCTTCCGCCCCTTGCGCGAAGCCGCCGAGGCGGAACTGACCGCAATGAACGCCCCTGCCGAGGAGACCCTGCCGTGAGCGAACAGATGTCCGAACGCCGTGCCCAGCTCGACCACCCGCTGATCGCGGTGCCGAGCCATGACGAACTGGCCGAGCAGCTGTTCGTGCGCGATCTCAAGCTCTACGTCATGACCCGGATCGAGCCGGTGCAGGCCCGCATCGCCGCCGCCGAGCAGAAGGCCAGCGCCGGTGCCAACAACACCGCCGCCGCCTTGCGCGAACGCATGGGGCAGCACGAGAGCTTCTCGACCTGGCTCTCGCTCAAGCGGGAATCGCAGCGCCAGCTGTGGTCCAGCGTTGCCGCCAGCGTCGAGCGGCAGGCGGGCGACCTCGAAGACCTCGCCGCGATCGAGGCACCGCTGGGTTCGGTGCGCACCGATCCGGATTTCGCCGTGCCCGACTATATCCGGCGGGGCGACATCCACCTGATGCCGGGCGGCAATGCCCATGACGACGGCTCGATCCTGCAGGGCGCGATGATGGATCGCGGTGGTGCGGTCTACATGCTCGGCCGCAACGGCGGCATGCTCAACGACCTGCGCGGGCAGACCGCGATGGCGCACGTCCTCACCCGCTTCCCGGACCTGAATCCGGCGCGCATCCTCGACATGGGCTGCGGCATCGGCACCAGCACCGTGCCTGCCGCGACCTGCTTCCCGGATGCGGAAGTCCACGGCATCGATGTCGGCGCATCGATGCTGCGCTACGCCCATGCCCGCGCCGAGCACCTGGGCGCAGGCGTGCACTTCTCGCAGCAAAGCGCGGAGAAGACCGACTTTGCCGACGGCAGCTTCGACCTCGTGTTCAGCTGTGTGATGTTCCACGAGACCTCGCAGGCCGCGACGATGGCGATCATCGCCGAAAGTCGCCGCCTGCTGCGTCCGGGCGGCGTCGCGGTCCACCTCGAGGTGCCGCTGCTGCACGACAATTCCGATGCCTGGGTCGAACTGTCAGGCGAACTGGAAGCGCAGTACAACAACGAGCCGAACTGGCGCGGTGCGCTCAGCGCGGACTATCGCTCGCTGTTCGAGGCGGCCGGGTTCTCCTCGGTAGAGACCGGCTATCAGGCGACCAGCCCGGCGGCGCGCAGCGGTCCGTTCCGGTACGGGCCGGAGAGCGAAGGCGTGTTCCGTTCGTGGTTCGTCGCTTCCGGAGTGGCCTGAAGCAGGGCCTGAACCGGGGCCTGACCGGCGCTCCGATCAGAGATCGAGCGCTCCGGTCAGGTCTCCCGGAGCGACGCCGCCTGCCGCGCGCATCGCCTCTTCGCGCATCGCCAGACCCGGCAGCTTGGCGAGCCCGAAGCGACGGGTGAGGAAGCGGGCGATCGATCCGGTGTCGTAGATCGTGTGATCCACAAAGTCCTTGCGGGCACGCGGCGAGATGACGATGGCCGGGATACGGGTGCCCGGTCCCCAGCGGTCGCCCTTGGGCGGGGCGACGTGGTCCCACCAGCCGCCGTTCTCGTCGAAAGTGACGACGATCATCATACGCTCCCACTGCGGGCTGGCGCGCAGGGCGTCGATGACTGCGGCGATATGACGGTCGCCCGCATCGATGTCGGAATAGCCCGCGTGCATGTTGAGGTTGCCCTGCGGCTTGTAGAAGCTGACGGGAGGAAGGCGCCCCGCCTCCGCATCGGCGAGGAAGCGGTTGGTGCGTGCGGTGCTGCCTTCGCCCGCGTCGCGCAGGTGCTCCTCGCGGTCTTTCGTGCCGGGGGCGAAGCGGGAATAATAGTTGAACGGCTGGTGATGCGGCTGCAGGTTGGGCCGGGCGGGGAACGAAGCGTCCTTGCCGAGCGCTGAATTCCACCCACCAGCATACCAGGCCCAGCCGATGTCGCGCGCGGAGAGCATGTCGCCGATGGTCCGGTGATCCTGAGGCACCAGCGTCTGCCCGTTCGTCCAGTCCGCGTAACCGGGCTTGTCGGGATCGGGCAGGTACGTGGGCGTATAAGGCGGCAGCATCGTGTTCACCGCCCAGAAGTCAGGCGAGAGGGTGCTGGTCACGAAGCTGGCGGGGCCGTCCATCGCGCTTGGCGCGGTCTTCGGCTCCAGCTTGAGGCGGGTGCCTTTGGGATCGTCGCCCTCGACCTTTGCGATACGCCGCGCGGCGGGGCTCTTGTCCGCATCGGGGTAAAACGAGGGCTGCGCGGCGATCAGGTACTGGTGGTTCAGGAACGAGCCGCCGAATGCACCCATGAAGAAGTTGTCGCACAAGGTGAATTCACGCGCGACCTGCCACAGGCGAAGCTGGGCGCGGGTGTCGGCGTAGTGGCCCATGACGAGCGCGCCGCTGTCTCCCCAGGCGACGAAGCCGTCGTTGCGCCCGCCGTTGATCTGCCACTGGTTCTGGTAGAAGGCATGGACAAGGTCGCGGGTCACGACGCCGTGAGGCAGCGGATCGCCTTCCTTGGTCTTCAGCGCGAAAGGCGCGTTGGGCAGGGGCGCAAGGTCATCGGGGCCGATCAGGTACTCGGTATGCTCGACCACCTGCCGGTCGGGGACAAGGCCCTCCCAGATCTTCGGCAGGGTCTCGAACGGCTTGCCGTCGCGGTCGCGCTGGATGGAGCGGTCGGCCGGGACTTTCGACAGCGGTTGCTGCAGGCCGGGGAAGTCTGCGAAGAGGTTGTTGAAGCTGCGGTTCTCCGCATAGATCACCACGACCGTATCGATCGCCTCACGCAGCCGCGCATCGCTGACCGGGGAGCGCGCAGCGGCCTTCGCAGTGCGAGCCTCGACGGCCGGCGCACCCGCAGTGGCAGCGGCGCCGAGGGCGGCCAGTCCTTCCAGGAACTGGCGGCGATCGGGGGTGAGCGAACCCGGACTGGGGGCTTCGGGCTTGGTCATGGATGTCCTTAGCGTTGCGGCTTTTTCCTGTCGTCTGGGGTGAGGCCGGGGGTTTCGTCAATCGCAAATCCCGCAAATGCAACTGCGTCGCCGGTCCCGGCAGATTTTGGCGCAATCGCAAAATTGCCGGGAACGTGAAGGTGTGCGATGCGCTTTTGTCGCAGCCCTGCCATGCCAAGGGACGGGCTGCCAATAGGATGATCAACCGCCCGCATGACACAGCCCGCCGATTTCGATGCCGAGCATATCACTGCGCTGAAACGCAGCGAGGAGCGACTGCGCGCCCTGTTCGAAGCGCTCGAGGACGGGTTTTGCATCATCGAATTCTTCGATGGTCCGCACGGCCCGCTCAGCGACTATGTCCATGTCGAGGCGAACTCGGGATACGAGCGGCAGTCGGGCATCTCCAACGTCGTGGGCATGACGCTGCGCGAACTCGAACCCGACGACGCCGAGGGCTGGGCGGACCTCTACGGCATTGTGCTGCGGACCGGTGAGCCGATCCGGTTCGAGCGCTACTTCCTCGCCGCGGGGCGACATATCGAGGTTTCCGCGGCCCGCGTCGAGCCTGCGAGCCGCAGGCAGGTTTCCGTGCTGTTCCGCGACATCGAAGCGCGCCGCCGGGCGCAGGATGCCTTGCGCGCCAGCGAGGCGCTGGCGCGCGAGAACATCAAGCGGGTGCAACTGGCGCTGTCTGCGGGCGCGATAATCGGAACCTGGTTCTGGGACATTCCGCAGGATCGCTTCACGGTGGACGAGGCTTTCGCGCAATCCTTCGGCCTCGACCCCAGCCTGGGACGGGAAGGACTGTCGCTCAACCAGATCGTCGCGACCGTACACCCTGACGACCAGGCCGGACTGGCGGCCGCTATGCAGGAAGCGATCCGGCGCGGAGGGTCCTATGCGCATCAGTACCGCGTCATGCGCGCGGACGGGCGCTACTACTGGATCGAGGCCAATGGCAGCGTCGAGCATGGGCCTGATGGCACACCCCTGAGCTTCCCCGGCGTGCTGCTCGACATCGAACAGCGCCGCGCGATCGAGCAGGAGCGCGACCGCGCCGCTGCCGCCTTGCGGGCCCTCAACGAGACGCTGGAACAGCGCGTGGCCGAGCGCACCGAGGAACTGATGAAGGCCGAGGAGCAACTGCGCCAGGCGCAGAAGATGGAGGCGGTCGGCCAGTTGACCGGCGGCCTTGCTCACGACTTCAACAACCTGCTGGCGGGCATCTCCGGCGCCATCGAGATGGTCGGCACGCGGCTCAAGCAAGGGCGCATAGCCGACGTCGACAAATACCTCGTCGCCGCACAGGGCGCGACGCGGCGGGCGGCCGCGCTCACCCATCGCCTGCTGGCGTTCTCGCGGCGGCAGACGCTCGATCCGCGCCCCACCAACGTCAACATGCTGGTGAACGGCATGACCGATCTCATCCAGCGCACCGTCGGCCCGGCGATCCGGGTGGAGACCGTGGGCGCGGCCGGGCTCTGGCCGACGCTGGTGGATGCGAGCCAGCTGGAAAACGCGCTGCTCAATTTGTGCATCAATGCGCGCGACGCCATGCCGGAAGGTGGGCGGATCACGATCGAGACTGCGAACAAGTGGCTCGACCGTGCCGGCGCGCGGACCCATGACGTTCCGGAAGGGCAGTATCTGTCGCTGTGCGTCACCGATACGGGCACCGGCATGACGCCCGACGTCATCGTCAAGGCCTTCGACCCGTTCTTCACCACCAAGCCGATCGGGCAGGGAACCGGACTCGGCCTGTCGATGATCTACGGCTTTGCCAAGCAGTCCGGCGGGCAAGTGCGGATCTACTCGGAGGTGGGGCAGGGCACCACGGTTTGCATCTACCTGCCGCGCCACTATGGAGACGCCGGCGAGGATGCTTCGCAGGGCGTAGAGGTGAAGGTTTCGGGCGCCGGTTCGGGCGAGACCGTGCTCGTTGTCGATGACGAGCCGAGCGTGCGCATGCTGATCACCGACATTCTTGAGGACCTCGGCTACACGGTGATCGAGGCGGCAGACAGCGCCTCGGGGCTGCGGGTCCTGCAGTCCGACGTGCGGATCGACCTGCTGGTCAGCGATGTCGGCTTGCCGGGTGGGATGAACGGACGCCAGATGGCCGATGCGGGACGGCAGGTGCGGCCGGACCTGAAAGTGCTGTTCATCACCGGATACGCCGAGAACTCGGTGATCGGCAACGGGCACCTCGAGCCGGGAATGCAGGTGCTCACGAAGCCCTTCGTCGTCGAGACACTGGCCGCGCGGGTGCGGGACTTGGTAGAAAACTGAGCGGTTCGCAGGTCTCAGCGGGCGGCGAGGGTCTCGGCCAGCAGTGCGCGCATCTGGTCCTCCACGCCCTCGCCGAAACCGACGCCCATCGTCAGGCAGCGGCTTTCCCCGCCGGGCCATGAACGGTGGCCGGTGCCGGTGGTGTCGAGCATCACCAGCACGTCGCCGGGGCCAAGGCGGCGCCGCGTCCCGTCGGTCGCCTCGATCTCCCACTCGCCCTCCAGTGTGATCGAAAGACCGGCCATGCCGCAGGGGTGCCAGTCAGTGGCGTGATTGGGATCGCCGCTTGCGATACCCCAGATCGAGGCCGGGGCGATGCCTTCCCAATGCGCGGTTCCATCCTCGGCGATGACCTTGCGGGTCAGCGGAATCGCGAGATTGACGAGGCGCGATCCGCCATCGGCTTCGGCATAGATGCACACGGCGGTCCTGGTCATTTCGCGTCTCCCGAGTGATCAGCCCGGGCGATGAAAACGCCGGTGGACAGGCTGTGAACAAATGATATATAGATATAACAATATAGGCAATGAAAGAGCGTGCGCGACGTGTCGGTTCTGATCAGCGAAGTTGGCCCCCGCGACGGCCTCCAGAACGTCAAGGCAGTGATGCCGACCGAGGCCAAGAAGGCGTGGATCGCCGCAGAGGCCGCCACCGGCATGCGCGAAATCGAGGTGGGCAGCTTCGTTCCCGCCAAGCTCCTGCCGCAACTGGCGGACACTGCCGAGATCGTCGCATTTGCGCGCACGCTGCCCGGCCTGACCGTGGCGGTTCTGGTGCCTAATGCGCGCGGCGCGGCCGATGCGATCGCCGCCGGGGCGCACAAGCTGACCCTGCCGCTGTCGGTCTCGGAAACGCACTCGCTCAAGAACCTGCGCCGCACGCACGACCAGGTGATCGAGGAAGCCGCCCGCATCGCCGCGATGATCCGCGAACTGCCCGAGGGCGACCGCCCGCACTTCGAGGGCAGCCTGTCCACCGTGTTCGGCTGTACGCTGGAGGGCACCGTTCCCGACGCGCAGATCGCGCGGCTGGCGGAGCGGCTGATGGAAGCCGGCTGCGACGAAGTCGGCCTCTCCGACACCACCGGCTATGCCGATCCTTCGGCCGTGCGCCATCTCGTCAAGCTGGTGCGCGGCGTTGTCGGTGACAAGGCGCTGACCGGCATCCACCTTCACAACACCCGCGGCCTCGGCCTTGCCAACGTGCTGGCGGCACTGGAATGCGGGCTCGACACGATCGATGCTTCGCTTGGCGGCCTGGGCGGCTGTCCCTTCGCGCCGGGCGCGAGCGGCAATATCGTTACCGAGGATCTGGCCTTCATGCTCGAGGCGATGGGCATCGACACCGGCATCGACCTCGACAGTCTCTTCAAGGTCCGTTCGATCGTAGCCGACGCACTGCCGGGCGAGCCGCTCTATGGCTTCGTCACCGATGCGGGCCTGCCCTTGGGCTTCACCCCGGCCACGCAGCGGGAGGCCGCGTAAGGTTCGAAAGCCGCCGCATGGTTCTCGCTGTGCGGACAAGGCGATCTCGCCCTTCCATCGATACCCACGTGTAAGCTAGCGTCCTGTTCTTGGTCCTCCTCTCTCCCTCAAGGACGCTAGCGACATCGTCATGACACATGACTCGAACCGGGTTCCGACCCGCACGGCCATCGCCTACGGCGCCGGTCAGCTCGGCGCGCAGATCTTCCGCGACACGCCGGCCGTCCTGCTGCCGATCTTCATGACCACCATCCTGGGCATCCCGCCCTGGCTGTCGGGCTTCGTCATCCTGATCCCGAAGCTGTGGGTGATCGTCTGCGACCCGCTGGTGGGCGTCTTTTCCGATCGCAAGAAGGAGACCTGGGGACGAACCCGGTTCCTGACCGTCGGCGCGATCCTGACGAGCATCGGCTTCGCCAGTCTCTTCACGATCGTCGAGTATCCCAGCCCTTATGTCGCGGCCGGAGCGGTCTGCGTGCTGTTCCTGGTTGCCTCGACCGCGTTCAGCATCTTCTCCGTGCCGTACCTCGCGGTCGCCTCCGAACTGTCGAACGACGCGCACGAGCGCACGCGCATCCTGACCTTCCGCATGGCCGCGACGATCGGCGGCGTGGTGATCGGCGTCGGCGTGGCGCAGCCGCTGGTCTTCGCACTCGGCGGCGGCGCGCACGGCTGGCACGTCATGGCCTACTCGTTCGCCGTGGTCTGCATCGTGTCGATGCTGGTGCCCGCGATCGGGCTGCGCGGAGTTCCGCTGCTCAAGAGCGCGCAGGCGCCCGGCAAGCTGCTTGACCAGCTTGGCTCGGTGGCGTCGAACAAGCCGTTCATGGTGCTGCTGGCGACGACGTTCATCCAGGGCATCGGCATGGCGTCCAGCTATACCGTCATCGGGTTCTACTACGTCTATGCGCTGAACCTGGTGCACATCATCCCGACCTTCGTGATCGCGATGGCCTGCGGCAGCCTGTTGAGCCAGCCGACGTTCCTCTATCTCTCGCGCCGCTTCGGCAAGGAGAAGGTCTACGTCGTGGGCTCGGTGCTGTGGATGCTGGTCACCGTGACGTGGTTCTTCGTCGAGCCGGAAAGCCCGGTCGTGGTATCGCTGCCGCTGATCGGCGATCTTACGCGCGAAGGTCTGCTGGTGCTGGCGCGCGGCGTGTTCATCGGCGTGGTCAACACCGGCTTCCTGCTGCTCTCGTTCTCGATGCTGACGGACACCGTGGACCTCCATCGTCGCCGTCACGGATCGGCCAACGAAGGCGTATTCTCGGGCATCTTCAGCGCGGCGGAGAAGCTGGCCTTCGCGCTCGGCCCGCTTGTGGCAGGCATCATCATGAGCGGCTTCGGCTTCGTGTCATCCACGCACGGCGTGGTGCAGCAGAGCCAGCACGCGGTGCTCGGCGTGATCCTGCTCTATTCGGCGGTGCCGGTGGTCACGCAGTTCCTGAGCCTGCTGGTGTTCTCCCGATACCGTCTCGACCCGGCCGAGATCACGACCGGGCCGGAGAACTGGCAGGACGCCGCGCGGCTCGAGCCGTCGCCTGGTCTGGAACGCTGATCGGGTCAATGCGGTAAAAACAAAAAAGCCCGCCTCGCACTGTGCGAGGCGGGCTTTTCCATGCCCTATGGGAAGTCCCGGTCAGGCGCCCGGGATATTGCCGCCATCGACCGGGATGAACACGCCCGACACCGCCTTGTTGGCCGGATCGGCAAGGAACAACACGCTGTTCGCTATGTCTTCCGGCGTGGCGAGGCGGCCGAGAGGACTGTAAGTTTCCATCTTGGCGAGGAAATCGCCGTCGCTCTCGCCGTCGAGCTTGTTGCCCATGAGCATTTCGGTGGGCACTGCGCCCGGCAGCACCGCGTTGACGCGCACTCCGTAGCGGCCCGCCGCGCGCGCCGCGGTGCGCGTGGTCATCAGCACCGCCGCCTTGGAGCCGCAATAGGCCGCGCCGGTGGGGTTGGCGGTGATCGACATGCCCGAACCCATGTTGACGATGGCGCCGCCGTTGCCCTTCACCTTCATTCGCCGGATCGCGTGCTTGCAGCCGAGGAACACGCCGTCGGAATTGATCGCGAAGTGCTTCTGCCACATCTCCAGCGGCATGTCCTCGAACGCGATGTTGGGGCGGTAGATGCCGGCGTTGTTGACGAGCACGTCGATGCCGCCCAGTTCGCGGTCGATGTAGTCCATCAAAGCGATCCAGGAATCCTCGCTGGTCACGTCGAGCGTGCGCTCGATGATCTTGCCATCAGTCGAGGTGTCGCCCGAGGCGGCGAGATCGGCGCTGATGACGGTGGTTCCGCGTGCGGCGAAGGCCGAGACTATGGCTTGGCCCAGACCGCCTGCGCCACCGGTCACCACGACGTTCAGTCCGGCAAAATTGTCTTGAATCATCGTGACTTGATATCCCGAAAAAGTGCGCTTTCGGCCCATCGTCCGCTCAGTCGCAGCCGTGAGCCTGTCTCGCGGTTAACCTTCGTCGTTCGCGGGCAAGCACGGATTCTGGGGGCTCTCCGCCTAGTGATAAATCATCGGCTGGTGATCAACAAACTCGATTCAAATTGTTCAAAATCGCACGTGAGGCACCTTCACCGGACAACAAAGGTTCGGGGAAAATCGTCATGTCCAGTCGGTTCGCTTTCCTTTTCGGCACTGCTCTCGTCACCACTCTTTCTACGGTGCCCGCCATGGCGCAGGAGGCTCCGCAGGCCTCTTCCGACGCCGTTGGCGGGAACGATATCGTCGTCACCGCGCAGCGCCGTGAACAATCGCTGCAGGACACGCCGATCGCCGTCAGCGCGTTCAATTCCGCCATGCTGGAGGACCGCGCGGTCAACAGCGTGATCGCTCTCGCATCGAACACGCCGGGTCTCTATCTGAGCCAGGGCACGGCGTCGCCCAGCACGCTGCAGATCGCCATGCGCGGCGCGCTGGAGCAGAGCGGTGGGTCGGTGACTTCGGAATCCCCGGTCGCGATCTACATCGACGACGTCTACCAGTCCCGCCTCTCGGCAGCCGACTATGACCTGGCGGATATCGAGCGGGTCGAAGTGCTGCGCGGGCCGCAGGGTACGCTCTACGGCCGCAACTCGATGACCGGCGCTATGAAGCTGGTCACCCGGCAGCCCAACGGCGATAACTGGGCCAACTTCGACATCAGCTACGCCCGCTTCGATGAAGTGAAGGCCAAGGCCAGCGTCGGCGCGGCGCTCACCGGGAACCTCGCGCTTGCGGCCTCGGGCTTCTACGACAACCGTGACAAGGGCTGGCAGTACAACGTCTTCACCCGGGAGGACGTCACCAAGTTCCGACGCTATGGCGGCCAGGTGGCGCTCGGCCTGACCAACGTGGACCGGGTCGAGGCGGTCGTCACGGCACGCTATGCCAAGAGCACCAGCGACGGACAGCACTTCCTGCCGATCAACGATACGCCGCCCTACAATCCCGCGCTGGGCTTCTATCAGACGCGCACGCCTCTGCCGGCGATCGGCAATAATGAGCAGTATTCGTTCTCCGGCCGCTTCGGCTATGATCTCACCGACACCATCACGGTGCGTTCGATCACCGCTTATCAGCATCTCGATGAACACTGGGCGCTCGACTTCGCGGGCGGCTACGTCGCGCCGGGCAGTAATGCCGATCCGATCCCGGGATTCTATCGCGACAGTCTCGGCAAGCAGAACCAGTTTACGCAGGAACTGCAGGTCCTTGCCAACAGCGCCGACGATCGCCTCCATGTGATCGCGGGCTTCTTCTACTTCCGCGAGCATGCAAGGCAGGACACCAACGACATCTTCACCGGCTTCCCGCTTCCTCCCTCCAGCATCGAGACGAAGTCCAGGAGCTATGCCGGTTACGGTCAGGCCGATTACGAGATCATTCCCGGGCTGACGGCTTCGGCGGGCATTCGCTATACCCATGACATCAAGTCGTTCTTCGGCACGACGCCTGATTCCGCAGGCACGATCTACGCCCTGAACTATGGCATCAAGGCGAATGTCTGGACGCCCAAGTTCAACCTGCAATGGAAGTGGTCGGACACCGGCATGGTCTATGCCACCGCTGCGCGCGGTTATCGCGCGGCCGGGTTCAACTCCCTCAACTCGGGCGAACCGGCCGGCTTCGGAAGGCCCTATGCGCCGGAGTTCGCATGGTCCTACGAGATCGGTGCCAAGGTCGACCTGCTCGACCGCGCGCTCCAGCTCAACCTCGCCGCCTACCATGAGAGCCTTACCGACCTGCAGACGCTGGCGCTGGGCAATGTCGCGGGCAGCTACCTGACCCAGAACGCGGCGAAGGCGAAGGTGCAGGGCATCGAACTGGAAACCACGCTGCGACCCGTTCAGGGCATAAGCTTCTTCGGCAACCTCACCTATACTTACGACAAATATCAGGAGCTGGACCCGGGTTCGCAGGCGGCGCAGGCAGGGGCGGAGCATCTGCCGCTGATCTCGCGCTGGCAGTATCAGGTGGGCGGCACCGCCGACCTTCCGATCGGCGACAGCACGGTGACGCTGGCGGCGGATTACAGCTACCGAACGTCGTACAACTCGCTCGTCTCGCTTTCGCAGGCTTCGGAAAACCCGGCGATCGGGCGCGCCAACGCCTCGGTGACGTACAAGCTGCCGGGTGACCATATCCAGTTCTACGCGCAGGCGAGCAACCTGTTCAATTCGAAGGACTGGTTCGCCTCGGCCGAGTTCGTGCCCGGCCTGTTCGGCTACAAGATCCCGCTGGAGCCGCGCGTGTGGCGCGTCGGCTTCCGCTACAAGATGTGACCTGAAGGAGTGACGGATATGGCCGGAGAGACCGGAATCGCAGAACCGGTGCAGGATGTCGACTTCGGCTCCCCGGCCTTCCTCGAAGATCCCTGGAGCCCGCTGCGTGCGCTCCAGGATCAGGACCCGGTGTTCTGGAGCGAGAAGCAGCAGGCGTGGATCGTCACCCGCTACGAAGATGTCATGGCGACGTTCCGCGACCAGCGCCTGTCCGCCTCGCGCATTGTGCCGTTTCTTTCCACGCTGGTGGCCGATGTGCGCGCCGAGTATCCGCTCGTCGCGCATTTCGAGGAGAAGTGGATCTCCAACGTCGACCAGCCCGTCCACTCGCGGCTGCGGCGGCTGATGGCGAACGCCTTCTCGCGCAAGGTGGTGGATGCCCTGCGCCCCGCCTCGCGCAAGATCAGCGAGGACATCCTGCGTGAAGTCAACGGGCGAGAGGTGGACTACGTGCACGCCGTCGCGCGTGAACTGCCGGCGCGCGTGATCACCGCGATGTTCGGCATTCCGGACCACTTGCGCGACCAGTTCGCCGACTGGGCGGGCGCGATCCAGCAGGCCACCGGCGCGGCCGTGCTGACGCGCGAGATGGTGGACCTCTATCACCAGACCCTCGCCGACATGAACGTCGAACTGCTCAAGCTGATCGCCGAGCGGCGCGAGAGCCCGAAGGAAGACCTGCTCAGCCAGTTCGTCCAGGCGCGCGATGCCAACGACCAGCTTTCCGACGACGAGCTGCTGGGCGCCTGCCACGCCACGATCATCGCCGGGTTCGAGACGACGATGCACATGCTGACGCTGGGCATGCTGGAACTGCACGAGCGGCCCGCGCTGCAGGCGCGCCTGTTCTCCGGGCCGGCCGATGCGGCGAAAGTGGTGGACGAGCTGCTGCGCTACATCGGCATGGCCAAGGGCATGCTGCGCATCGCGCGCGAGGATTTCGAGTGGCATGGTCACACGATCCGCAAGGGCGACTTCGTCTACGGCATGAACATATCGGCCAACCGCGACCCCCGCATGTGGCAGCGGCCTGACGAGATCGACCCGGACCGCGACAACAACCGCTCGATGGCGTTCGGGCCGGGCATGCACTTCTGCCTCGGTCACCTGCTGGCGAAGATGGAACTGGCGGAGTTCTTTACTGAGCTTTTCGGCAGCTACGACGTGGCGATCCTCTCCGCCGAGCGGCCGTGGATCAACAGCTTCACCTTCCGAGGGCTGGATGAGCTGCCGGTGCGGATCAGCAGGAAATAGCCGCATCCCTCGTCATTGCGAGCGAAGCGAAGCAATCCAGGGCGGCGTTATACTGCCTTGGATTGCTTCGCTCGCAATGACGAGGCAGGGGTCAAATCCCCAGCGCACCCGGGTTGAGCAGGCCCTTTGGATCGACCTGCGCCTTCACCGCACGCAGCAGCGTCAACGCGCCCTCGTCACGCTCGCGCGTGTAGGGATAGAGCTTGCCCACCTGGAAATGGCCCGCTCCGTGGGCATGCATCAGACCGATGATCTCGGTGCGGATTTCCTCGACGAGCGCGGCACCGTCGGGGTTTTCGGCATAGCGGGGCAGCCCGGCAAGGTAACCCGGCTCCATCATCCGTTCGTGATAGGGCGTCAGTGCGTCCTTCCAGTACAGTGCCGGTTCGTAAAGGAACGTCCCCGCCCCGATCGACGAGAACATCGCCCCGATATAGGCGCCTTTGCGATCCATCTCCGCGCGCTTGCCGTCGACGTAGGACGTGAAGGCGGCATGGAACGCCGCGACGCGCGAGTGCGGCAGCAGGCCGTGCAGCGGCACCCAGCGCTCGCCTGCGGGGCCGAGCATGTTGTGCAGCGGCTGGAACGGCATGGCGCGCACGACCGTCGGCACCGAGTTGGCGATCTCGCGCCCGAAGCCGAGCGCGACCTTGCGGATAGCATCGATCTTGGCGCGCGCCTCGATGGCGGAGTAGCCGTCGGCGATGTAGTGCGCGGCGTAAGGCGCGGAGGCCAGCACCCGCCGTCCCGCTGCCGCCATGCGCAGCAGACTGCGCGCGCCCGCCAGCGCGCTGGGCGAGGACTGCCACACGCCCCTGGCCACCGAGAGCATCGTGCCGGTGTCCTGCTTGGCGATCTGCCCTTGCGACAGCGCGAGGTCGAGGCCGAAGGACTTCTCCTCGATCTTCATGCCGGCGATGGCGGACATGCAGCCGTGCAGCGCGGCGAAGTCGGGGAAGGTGAAGGACGCGGTCTCGTGCGCGGGCTTGCGGCGCAATAGCTTGAGGGTGATCGCGGTCTTGATCCCCAGCGCCCCGGAATCGCCGAGGAACAGCCCGGCAAGGTCCGGGCCGTAGTTGCGAAAGCGGCCCCGGCTCGCCTGCGATCCGGTCGTGCCCGTGCGCACGAACGTCCCGTCCGGCAGCAGCACTTCGAGCGCCACGACGCTGTCCGCCGAAATGCCGTTGGCGTTGGAACCATGGCCGTTGGCGTTCTGGCTCATGGTGCCGCCGACGCTGGCGGCAAGCCCGCTGAAGGTGCCGACAAAAGGCACCTTGAGACCGCGCGGCGCCAGCGCATCGTCGAGCGCCTTCCAGCTGATGCCGGGCTCGACGGTGACGGTCATGTCGGTTTCGTTGAGCGAGACGATGCGGTCGAGGCCGGAGCTGTCGATGACCACACTGTCCGCGCGCCTGGGCAAATGCGCGTCGGTATAGGAGACGCCGCCGCCCCGCGTGTGGATGGCAAGGCCCGCCTCCGCCGCCGCGAGCACGATCGCGCGCAAGTCCTCCACGCTGGTCGGGCGGAACACGCCCGCCGGGGTTGCGTGGCGGCGATAGACGTCGGAACCGAAGAACGCCGCCTCGCCGTCAGGCAGGCGCGACGGGGAAAGGGCAAGGGCGTCGGGCAGGGTCATGGGCGTCTTCTCTCGTACGTTTCAGGGCTTGCGTGCGATCAGCACTTCCCAGCCGCCGCCGGGGGCATATTCGCCCGCCTTGAATTCGCGGTCGGCCAGTTCGTCGGCCTTGGCGGCATCGTAACCCTTCGCGTCGGCCCCGGCGTATTCACGGATGACCATCGGCGCGGTGTCGAAGCGGATCGTTTCCGGATCGAAGCCCGCGTTCTTGGCCAGCCCCACCTGGTCCATCTCGCGCATGGCGCCCCAGAACGGCTCGTTGTTGTAGTAGGTCTCGTTGTCGAGGATGAACTGGGTGAACGGGTCCATCAGGTCGAACGGCGGCAGGTCGCAGTGGATCATCAGGCCGCCGGGACGCAGCAGGCGGAAGCACTCGTCGAAGATCCTGGGCATCGCCTTGCCGCTGGTCTCGTGCAGCAGGATATGGCTGACGACGAGGTCGAAGGAGGCGTCCTCGAACTCGGTCTTCTCCGCGTTCATCTGCGCGAAGTTCACCGTCTCGCCCAGCGCCACCGAGCGGGCGTGGGCATAGCGCACCAGCGGCTCGGCGACGTCGATGCCCCAGACTTCCGCCTCGGGGAAGAACTCCTTGTAGGGCAGGGTCGAGTGGCCGACCGTGCAGCCCATGTCGAGCACGCGTGTCGGCGCGAAATCGGGCATGGTGCGGCGGATATAGTTCACCACCGATCGGCCCTTGCCGTCGTTGAACGGCCCGCCGTAGCCCATGCCGTAGAGGTAGACGCCGCGTTCGTAGAGGGCGCCAGCCGCGAATTGCTCGGCATCATGGCGGGAGGCATAGCCGCCCGGCATGCAGTGGATGTCTAGCGCGGTGACGTAGCGGGGCACGTCGAACGCTTCGGGAATGCGCAGTTCGCCGCCCTGTCCCTCGCGTGCCTTCACCTCGGCGGCGAGGCGGGGCCAGTCGCGTTCGATGGTGTCCACCACCGAGAGCCACAGCAGCTCCTGCGCCGTCCGGTTGAGCGCGGCGTAGGACTGGAAGAACGGCTCCTTCTTCATCGCTTTTCGCACGTCGTGACGGCTGGCGAGATCGACGCCGAGCGACTGCGATTCCGCCGCCGTCTTGGCGAACAGCGGGGTCAGGCCGGGCAGGACCTCGCGCTGGATGAAGCCGCGCAGGCCCTTGGCGAAGTTCTGGCGGCTCGCCTCGTCGTGGCTGGCGCGCGGGAGGACCGGGTGGTCGCCCTGCTGGAAAACGTTGAGCATCAGTCCAGTCCTGCCAATTCATAGCGCACCGGCCCGAACGAGCCTTTCAGACGCAGCGGCAGGTAATCGCCCGGGGTCACCCAGAAGTCGGCGTATTCGGGCACGAATTCGCTCCAGCGCACCTTGAAGTGCTCGGCCTCGAAGCTGCCTGCGCGCACGGTGATCTCCTCGCGGCCGACGTAAGTGACCAGCGGCGTCACGCAGTGCGCGCGGTAATTGCCCATGCCCCATTCGGAGATCGAGTTGGTCACGCAGGTCACCGGCTTCTCGACGCCCGGATCGGCGGTGCCGCAGGCTGCGGCAACCAGCACGTCGGCAAGGATCGTGTGCATGCCCAGGTAGTCGATCCGCTTGCCCGTCTCCAGCCGCTGCGAGAACCGCCCGGCCTCCTGCGAGAAGACTTCCGCCTCCACCGCGGTGCCGTCGACGCGGAACCAGCAGTGCGCCTTGAGGTCGCCGTCGACGAATTCGCGGGTCTGCGCCTCGATCGGGTTCCAGTCGCCGTCCACCGACCAGGTCGCGTTGCGCAGGACCTTGCGGTCGTCGAACTCGATGGTGGCGTTCATCAGCCGGCCCTTGTCCCAGACCGACATGGTGAAGGCCTCGCGGCCCCATTCCTCGTCGCTTTCCTTGAGGTGGACGACACGGCCGGAGAGATGCTTCGGAATCTGGTAGGTCATGGTCGGTCCTTTGGAAAAGCTCACCAGGGAACGGTGTCCCCGGTGTATTCGAGGAACGGGGCGCCATCGGCCGAGGGGTGGGCAGTGCTGACGAGGCGGTAGATGCCGTCCACGCTGTCGGCGACTTCGACGGTGGCGTCGGCGCCGCCCATCTCGGTCTTCGCCCAGCCGGGGCAGATGATGAGGACCGCGCGCTTCCCGCCGTGGGTAACGGCGAAGCTGCGCACCAGCATGTTGAGCGCCGCCTTGCTGACGCGGTAGAGGTCCGCGCCCGCCAGGGTGTTGCGCACCATCGAGCCCATGCCCGAACTGGTGAAGGCGAATGTGCCGCCTTCGGGCACCAGCAGTTCCAGCAGGGTGGCGAGGCGTACGCTGCCGATGGCGTTGGTCTTGAGGACGCGCAGGACCTCCTCGTCGGCGCGCTCCCAGATCGGCGCGTCGCCCTGAGGCAGGATGCCCGCGACGATGTGCAGCACGTCGATCCGCTGCCCGGCTAGGCTGTCGCGAAGGGCGAGCGCCTGCCCCTCGTCGGTGATGTCGAGCGGCAGGACGGTGATGCCGTCCAGCGCCTCCAGCGCCGGGGAGGGGACCACGGTGGTCGCCACTACGTCCCACCCTTCGGCGCGGTATCGCTGCGCAAGCGCAAGGCCGAGGCCCTGCGTCGCGCCGACGAGCAGGACCCGGCGCGGGATCACTGCCAACCCGCTCCGCGCAGGAACTTCGCGACTTCATCGGCCCATGCCTCGGGCTGCTGGTCGACGATATCGACGCCGCCGCCCTCCAGCGCGGCGAAGCCGAAATGAGGGAAGAGTTCGGATGCGCGCTGCGCGTGGTCGAAGATCATGTCGCCGGTGTTCGACAGGATCAGCGTCGGCTGTTTCACTTGCGCCAGCTGCGGTTCCTGATCGTACATATAGGCGGCGTTGTGGCCGTACCAGAAGGCGCCGCGCCCGATCAGCGCCTGCACCACGTAGTCGCTGAGGCGCGCGTGCGGGATGGTGCCGCTGGCAAGGTTGTTACGAATGTCGAACAGTTCCGCCATGTGCCCGGCATGCTCGCGCGCGCGGTAGCCCAGTTCCCACTGATGCAGGTTGTCGAGGAAGTTCTGGCGGTCCGCGGCGCTGACCAGAAGCGGGCCGTTGACGATCAGCGCGGCGATGCGGTCGGGGAACAGCAGTGCGCCCTCGGTTGCCGCCAGCGCGCCGGTATGGTGGCCGAGCAGGGCCGCGCGCTCGATCCCCAGCGCGCCCAGCACGGCGGGGATGACCTGCGCATAATCGGTGACAGTCGGAGTGTCCGGCGTCGGGTCGGACATGCCGAAGCCGGGCATGTCGATGCCGATCGCGCGATACCCGCGTGCCGCAAGCGGGGCGTAGACGTTGTCGAACTGGCCCGAGGTCATCGGCGCCTGATGGAACATCAGCAGCGCGGGGCCTTCACCCGTCTCCTGGAAATGGACCTGCCCGAACGGACCGTCGGCGTAATGACGGCGGGGCCAATTATGCTGCATCAAATGTCTCCTGTCGCGACCTTGTCGAGCGTCTCGCGGTAGGTCCGGTCGCTGTACTTGTGTTCGAGTTCGCTGCGCCGCTGGCGCGAGAATTGGAAGAGCCTGCCGTAGAAGTCCTGAAGCGCCTGCTCGCGCGTCCGCAGCAGGGCATCGTCGGGCTGGAGCGCCTCGATCTCGGCGGCGAGGTCGATCCCGTGGCGGCTCATCACCCGCTCGGCGGTGTCGAGCCTTTCGCGCACGACGTGCAGTTCCTGCGCGAGCACCAGCACCATCGAGAGCACTTCGTCGACGCCCTCGGTCGCGAAGAACTCGGGACGCTTGCCGCGCACGGTACGGGCCAGTTCGGGGCGGGGGAGTTCAGGCGTGTCGCTCATGCGTTCAATCCGTCCAGCGCTGCCAGCACCTGCGCCAGCGGTTCCACGTCCGCGTACTTGTAGGCCATGTCGAACAGGTTCACCGCGTGGGCCGTGGGGCTGCGGTCGTAAACGCATTCCTCGGGCACGGTGACGCGGAAGTTGTAGGCGAAGGCGTCCACCACGCTGCCGCGCACGCAGCCGCTGGTGGTGCAACCTGTGACGACCACGCTGTCGCAGCCCAGGTCGATCAGGTAGCTGGCGAGCGGGGTGCCGAAGAAGGCGCTAGGGTGCTTCTTGGGCAGCAGCACGTCGCCGGGGAGCGGCGCGACGTCCTCGACGAAGCGATAGCCCTCGGCGCCGATGGTCATCAGTTCGGGGACTTTGGCGGCAAGGCGCCCCTGATCGAACGCCTCCTTGGGCGCGACATGGGGGTAGAGCACCGGCAGGGCGAGTGTGCGGAACTTCGCCAGCAGCGGGGCGATGTGGCGCACCGCCTCCCACCCGGCATCGCCGCAGCTGGTCTTGAATTCCTCGATGGAGTCCCAGAACGGCGCCTCGCGCGTGCCGATGGTGCGGTACTGCACGTCGATGATGAGCAGCGCCGGGCGCTTGCCGAGACCGCCCGGGCGACCGAAACCGGCGGCGCGGTAGCGGCGCTCCTCCTCCTCGGAGACGATTCCGGTCCATGGTCGATCCGGGGGGCTTGTCATGGCTTCACGTCGCCTTCGTAGTGAAGGCGCATCGCGTCCCACTCTGCGGTGCGCACAACTTTCTGGCGCTGGACGAAGTCGGCGAGGCGATCGCCCACGTTCTGCAGCGAACCGTCGTCCCTCAGTGCGCCCAGCACCTGCTGCATCGCCAGCACCGAAGCCTGCAGCGCGGCATTGGCGTAGAGGACGAGGCCGTAGCCCATCGCCTCGAACTCGCTTGCGGGGAAGGGCGGGGTCTTGCCGCCGTGGACCACGTTGACGAGGTGCGGCAGGCCGGGATTGCGGCCGGGCGCGTCGCGCAGTTCGGTTTCGGTGGTCAGCGCCTCGACGAAGAGGATGTCGGCGCCCGCCTCAGCATAGCGGCTGGCGCGCTCGATGGCGGCTTCGTAGCCTTCCACCGCCTTGGCGTCGGTGCGGGCCATGATCAGCGTGTTCTCGTCGCGCCGGGCGTCCACCGCCGCCTTGATCTTGCCGATCATCTCGGCGGCGGGGGCCACGTCCTTGCCCTCGAAGTGGCCGCAGCGCTTGGGGAAGACCTGATCCTCGATCTGGATCACCGCCGCGCCGGCCGCCTCGAGGCGGCGCACCGCGTGATAGCAGCTGACCGAATTGCCGTATCCGGTGTCGGCATCGACCACCAGCGGCAGGTCCACTACGGCGGCGATCCGCTCCACCGCCTGCGCCATGTCGGACAGGCCGAGGATGCCGATGTCGGGCAGGCCCAGCTCGGTATTCGCCACGCCCGCGCCGGTGACGTAAAGCGCCTCGTAGCCAAGATCCTGCGCCACGCGGGCGGCCAGCGGATTGGCGACGCCCGGCAGCAGGACGGCGCGCTTGTCTGCCCCGTTTGGTGAAGATAGGCGCAGCTTGAATTCGTGTCTGGTCATGAGGCCGGAGACTATCGCTGCCGTGGCCACGCGGGAGGCGGCGCGCGGGCGCTATCCGGCAGGCGGAGTTTGTTCGGCTGGCGGGTAAAGCGGCGCATCGGGGCTGGCCTGTGCGCGTGCCGGCCTAGTCTGCCCGGATGACGCCAGACGAGCGCATCCCTGTGGAGATACTGACCGGCTTCCTCGGCAGCGGCAAGACGACGCTGCTCAACCGGATGCTGTCGGAAGGCGCCTTTCGCGACACCGCCGTGGTGGTGAACGAGCTGGGCGAGATCGGGCTCGACCACCTTCTCGTCGAAACCGCGCCTGGGCAGGTGGCCTTGCTGGAGGGCGGCTGCCTGTGCTGCGCCGTGGTCGACTCGCTTCCCGAAACGCTGCTGGATCTCGTGCGCCGCCGCGCTGGCGGAGAACTGCCGAGGTTCGGGCGCATCGTCATCGAGACGACCGGGCTCGCCGATCCCGGTCCGATCATGGAAGTGGTCCGCCGCAGCCCGCTGCTGTCGCATTTCCTGTCGCTGGGCGTGGTCGTCACCGCGCTCGACATGCTCGGCGGCCGCACGCAGGTGGAGCGTCACCCGGAAGCGCTGCGCCAACTGGTGCTGGCCGACCGGCTGGTGCTGACCAAGCTGGACTTGCGCGATCCCCTCGCGCCCGAGGAATGCGTCTGGATCGCTGGGGCCAATCCGCTGGCGGACGTGGTCACCGCATCGGACGTCCTCGCTGATCCGGCGCTGCTGCTGGCCCCTTCGCGCGGGGCGCGGCCTGCCGTGACGGACGATCACGCGGCGCATAGCCATGGCGTGCGGGCCTGGAGCTTTCCCCTGGGCGAGCCGGTCACCCGCTCCGGCCTCGCGGCTTTCGCGGCGGCGCTGGATCACCGGCTGGGCGCGGACCTGCTGCGCTGCAAGGGGCTGGCCCGGACGCGCGGCCGCCTGTTGCTGGTGCAGGGCGTCGGCGCGCGGTTCTCGGTGACCGACGCCCCGCCGTCCGCCGACGGTGCCGCGCCGCACCTCACCGTCATCGTCCAGCGGCGCGAGGCAGGCGAGATCGCCGCGTTGCTTCCGTGGCTCCACGTACCCGAGGGCACGATGCCCCCATCCAAAGAGGACCTGCAATGAGCGGCTTCGACCTCCTGATCGCCAACGGCACCATCGTCGATCCCGTCGGCGGTATCGCTCAGGGCGACATCGCCATCACCGATGGCCGCATCGCCGCGCGCCTCGCCTCCGGCAGCGGAGTTACGGCGCGCGAAACGATCGATGCCACGGGACTGCACGTCTTCCCCGGCCTCATCGACACACATGTCCATTTCGGGTTCGGGGAACCGATTACCGAATACACCACCGAGACGCAGCATGCGGCCATCGGCGGCTTCACGTCGATCCTTGGCTATTTTCTGTCGAGCGAAGGCTACGGCGACATCTTCGACGCCGAACATGCCCATGCCCGCGAGCGGTCGCACGTCGATTTCGGCTTCCACTTCTCCGTCGCCAGCGAGCGGCACGTCGAGGAAATGGAGCGCTACGTCGCCGACTACGGCGTCACGTCGTTCAAGTATTTCATGAACTTCAAGGGCGAGGAAGGCCGCTACCTCGGCCTTGACGGGACCGACGACGGGTACTTCTACGCGCTGCTGGAAAAGGCCGCGAGCCTTGGCGAAGTCACCATCGTCGTCCACACCGAGAACATCGAACTGGTCAACCGCTTCCGCCGCGCCAGCATCGCCGGGGGCGGCATGACGCTGAAGGACTGGAACCTCTCCAAGCCCGCGATCACCGAGGCGGAAAGCACCATCCGCGCGCTCTATCTGGCGGAAAAGCTGGGCGCGCGCATCTATATCCCGCACATTTCCACGCGCATGGCGCTGGACGAAGTGCGCCGCTGGCGGGGCCGCTACGACCGGGTGACGGTGGAGACCTGCCCGCACTACCTGACGCACGACTGGGATGCGGACATCGGCCCCATCGGCAAGGCGAACCCGCCGTTTCGCAGCCCGGACGACGTCGCGGCGCTATGGGAAGGGCTGGCCGACGGCGCCATCGACGTCGTCGCTTCGGACCACGTACCCCGCAAGCGCGCCACCAAGGAGAAGCCGGTCTGGCAGGCATCGCAGGGCTTCCCCGGCACGGCGACGATCCTGCCGGTGCTGCTCGACCAGGGGTATCACAAGGGGCGCTTGTCGCTGGAGCGGATCGCGCAGTTGCTCACCAGCCGTCCGGCGGAGATATTTTCCATGAAGGGCAAGGGCAGCCTGGCTCCCGGTGCAGATGGGGACGTGACGCTGGTGGACCTCGAGCAGAGCCGCGTGGTCGATCCTGCGGCGCTGGCTTCGTATTCGGACTATAGCCTTTACGAAGGCTGGACCCTGCGGGGCTGGCCGGTACGGGCGATCCTGCGCGGGGAGACGATCATGCAGGATGGCCGGGTCACGGGCGCGGGGGGGTATGGGCGTTATCTGGAACGACGGGGGTGAGGGCTGGCGTAGGGAGGCCCACCCCTGTCCCTCCCGCAAGCGGGAGGGGGATGATAGGGTGGCGCTAGGTTCCCCCTCCCGCTCGCGGGAGGGGCGCGAGACTTGGCGATTTATCGCCTAGTCGCAGCGGGGTGGGCCTCTCAGGCCTCACCCAACCCCAGTTCTTCCAGTTGATCCGCCCAGTCGCGGTGCCATTTCTGCACGAGAATCTCGTTCGCCCCGAACACGGCGCTGAACCCCTCCGGCGCGTCCGACAGGTTGCGGTAGGCTTCCTCCGAGACACTGTAGTCCTCCGTCCGCACGACATCCTCGATGAAGCCGTGGAGCACCTGCCAGTCCTCGTCCGGCTGCGGGCCGTCGGCGTGGCCGGGGCGATAGGTGGCCATGCGCGTCACCGTGCTGCCGGACGTCTCACCGGGGTAGAGGTGGTAGAATCCGTAGAACATCTCCCCGTTCGGACCCGAGGAGACGTTGAGGTTGATGTTGGGAAAGATGAAGTAGTTGCCGCCGAAGTTCTCGTCCGGCCACTCCGTCTCCGGCGCGTCGGCGAGCGCATACCAGTCCTTGCGCGGGAAGCCCATGCGGGCGTGGCGGTCGAACGGGGTCAGCGCCATGACGTTGGAGACGAGGCGCGGCGCTACCGTGGTCGCGTGCAGGGTCGCGAAATGGTAGCTTTCGCAGTAGGTGTCCCAGGCGCATTTCCAGTTGGTGCGCGTTTCCAGCCGGCTGCGGCGCATCGGCCGGGCGCGGCCGAGTTCGAGGTGCTCCAGTTCCGCCGCGAAAGGGCCGAGCCATTCCGCCACGTCGATCAGGCCGCCCTCCGGATCGGCGCGCACGAAGACCATGCCCGCCCATTCGGCCACCGGCAGCTCGACCAGCCCGCGCGCCTCGCGCTCCATGCCCGCGAAGCCCTCCGCGCCGGGCAGGCCGATCAGCTTGCCCTTGAGGTCGAAGGTCCAGCCGTGGAAGCGGCAGGTCATGCGCTTGCGGCTGTCGCATTCGGTCACGAGGCGCGCGGCGCGGTGCGGGCACATATTGAGGAAAGCGCGTACCTGCCCTTCGCCGTCGCGCAGGATCACGATCTCGGGGCCGAGGGCATCGAACAGCAGCTTGTCGCCCGGCTCCGCCACGTCGAGCGAAAGGCAGGCCATGATCGGCAGCTTGCGGAACGCCTCGCGCTCCCGGGCATGGCGGTCAGGATCGACGTAGGCGTGGGCGTCGATCTCCATGACGGTCTCGGCCAGGTCCGTACGGCCGTCGCGCAGGCGCTCGACGAGGGCGCGGCGCAGGGAATTGTGGGAGTCCCGCCGGGCTGCAGAGGGGGCGAGAGAGGGATCGGCGGTCATCGGATCAGTGTCCCCGGTAACGGATGAAGGCGAGGAGGCTCAGCGCCTTGAGTACGGCCGGATAGACCGCGAAGCAGAGCACCAGCGTAGTGAGGGCGCCGGGCGTCTGCGGCACCGCGCCGCTGCCCTTGGCGCCGACGAAACCGCCGAGGCTGAGCAGCACGCCGGTGATCGCGGGGCCAAGCGCGAAGGCGACTTTCTCCAGCGCGCTGAACACGCCGGAATAGACGCCCGCTCGTGATGCGCCGGTGGTCTCGCGGTCGTGCTGGATGGTGTCGGTCAGCATCGACAGCGCCATCAGCAGGTACATCGAGTTGAACAGGCCCCACAGGAACCCGCGCAGCGCCATCAGCACGATTCCCGGCGCGGGGATGCCGAGGTGGGCGGCGATCCAGCCGTTCTCGGTCGGCCCGGCGGTGATCCACGAAAGGCACAGCAGCGACCAGCCGAGCACTCCGGTGACGAACAGCGCGCGCTTGGAGAAGCGGCGGCTCAGCCAGACCGTCAGCGGCTGGGCTACCAGCACCGAAGCGGCGGCGAAGACGTTGACGATCGCCAGCGCGCCCGCATCGTGCAGGACGTAGAGGAAGAACAGGCCGAAGACGGTATAAGTCATGCCCTGCGCGGTCAGCGCGAAGAAATAGGTGGTGGCCAGGCTCACGAAGCCGCGGTTGCGCCACAAGGCGAGGATGTCGGCCTTGCCGGTCGCGCCTTCGGGGCGGGGCAGGGTGATGAGGCGGGTGCGGCGCACGGTCGCCCAGGTGACGCCCATGCTCACTAGGCAGACGAGGCCGTAGAGCATCCCCATGCGGTTGAAGCCGTGCCAGCCGTCGCCCAGCCACTGCGCCACCGGCAGCGCATAGCCCGCGCCGATGGCGACGCCGACGGCCAGGAAGACAAGGCGATAGGCGAGGATCGTCGTGCGCTCGCGCGGGCTCTCGCTCATCTCGGACGCGACCGAGAGGTAGGGCACCGAGAACAGGCTGTAGGCGGTCGAGGCGAGCGCGAAGGCGAGCGACATGTAGGCTGCGCTGGCCAGCGGGGAAGAGAAGTCCGGCGCGCTGAACATCAGCACGAAGGCGAGGCCCGAAAGCAGCGCGCCCGCGCCGAGGAAGGGGGCGCGGCCCCAGCTGGTGGCACGCCGGTCCGACCAGCCGCCGACGAGGGGGTCGCAGAACACGATCCACGCCTTGGGGATCAGGATCGCGATGCCCGCCATCCACGCCGGGATGCCGAGCACGGTGATCATGTAGATCGGCAGGATCAGCGCAGGGGTGTCGCGGAAGATCTGCGCCCCCACTGCCCCGCTCCCATAGCCGAGCCGGGTGGCAAGGCTGACGCGCGGGGTGCGTGCCGGGGGTGAGGTCATGGCGGCGTCGTAGGTCGCTTCGAGCATCAGCTTTTCCCCGGATAGGCGCTTGCCACCGAGCCGGTCGCGGGCTGGTGCAGGGCCTTGGGCATGGAGTATTCGAGCAGCCCCTCATCGCCGTACTCGCGCCCGAAGCCGCTCGGTCCCGAGCCGCCGAACGGCAGGTCGAACGAGAAGCCGCTGCGGTTGTGTGCGTTGACGAGGCACAGTCCGGCCGGCAGCGAGGCCGCGAGGTCCCATGCCCGCTCGGCGTCGGATGACCAGACCGAGGCGCTGAGGCAGTCCCCGGTGGCGGCCCAGCGGTGCACATCGGCTTCGTCGCGCCAGGTGACCACGGGCACGATCGGCCCGAACTGTTCGTCGCGGACCAGTTCCGCATCGTCAGTCAGGCCGGTGACGAGCTGGGGGGCCACGAAATAGCCCTGCTCCGGGTAGTCGGAGAAGTCGTTCAGGAGCGGCACGACCATGCCCCCGTCGCAGCGCGCCTGCGCCGCGACGCGGCTGATGCGGCCTTGCGCCTGCGCGCTGATGACCGGGCCGATGTTGGTGCGCGGGTCGAGCGGGTCGCCCATGTGGAGCAGGCGCCGCGCCGTCTCGACGTAGGCGTCCACGAAGCGGTCGGCCACGGCTTCGTGGACGTAGAGGCGCTTGGCCGCCATGCAGACCTGCCCGGCGTTGAGGAAGCTGGCCCAGACGAGCGCTTCCATGCGCGCGGTGGTCGGCTCGAAGTCTTCCAGCACGATCAGCGGGTCGTTGCCGCCCAGTTCCATCACGCTGGGGATGAAGCGGCGGCTGGCCTGTTCCAGCACTGCGCGGCCCACCGTGCCGCCGCCGGTGAAGGCGACTTTCGCCACTTCGGGAGCGCCGATCAGTGCCTCGCCGGTCTCGGCGCCGCCGTTGACGGCGCGCAGCAGGCCGGGCGGCAGGTGCGCGGCGATCATGGCGACGATGGCGCTCAAGGTCAGCGGCGCGAAGGGGGAGGGCTTCACCAGCACCGCGTTGCCCGATAGCAGGGCGGGCGCGATCTTGGTCATGGCGAGGATGATCGGCGCGTTCCACGGCACGATCGCCGCGATGACGCCATATGGCGCGCGCCGCACCACGCGCCGCCCCGGTCCTTCGCCGCGAACGTCGTCGGCAAGGAGACGGCGGGCGCGGCCCTCCATGTCGGCGGCGAAGGCTAGCGCGAAGCGGATTTCCCCGGCGCATTCGCCCACCGGCTTCCCCATCTCGCTCGCCATCGTGCGGGCGAGGGCGTCCATGCCCTCCACCGCGCCGAAGGCCATGCGCAGCGTATCCGCGCGCGTCTCGAAGTCGAGCGCGGCCCATTCCCTCTGTGCGGCCGCTGCGGCAGAGGCGGCGGCGAGGACGTCGGCGGGACTGTCGCGGCGGATGCGCCCGGCCAGTTCGTCAGGCCGGGCGGGGTTCTCGCGCAGCAGCCACTTGCCCTGCGCGTCCGCCATGCTCGACGCGGCGAAGTCCCCCAGCTTCGGATGGCCGGTCTGCGAATGCGGGGCCAACTCCGTCAGCCTTCCTTGAGGAAGCGGACGCAGGCTTCGGTCCACTCCTCCGGGAACTCCTCTATGGTGTCGAGCGTGCCGCCCTCGATCCGGTAGTCGGGCACCTTGCCTTCCAGGAAATGCAGGCACTTCATGATGCCCGGCGCGGAGAGGTCCTTGTCGCCCCAGACGATGAAGCCCGGCACCGTCACGTCGAAGCGCAACTGCTTGAGCGTGTCGAGCTTGCTGGCCGCGTAATACGATGCCTGCGCGTTCTCCCCGGCGGTGAGGGCGGCGACGTAGAGCTTCTCGAACGCCTTGAGGTTGTTCACCGGCGAAACGTTCTTCCAGCGCAGCTGCCACAGGCGGGTCAGGTGGCTGCCGTCCTCCTCGGCGATGGTCGCGGGCGCGCGCATCGGCACCACGCCCTCGTCCGGGTGGAGCAGCACCGGGCCGGAGAGGACGAACTTCTTGACGCGCTCCGGATACTGCGCCGCCAGCTGGGTGGCGAAGTAGGCGCCGGTGTGGACGCCGATTACCGAGATCGGATCGGTCAGTCCCAAGTCGTCGAGGAATTCGACGATGGTGCGGGCATATTCCTCGGGCTCGACGAGGCGGCCGGGCAGGTCGGACATGCCGTAGCCGATGGTGTCCATGCAGATCGCGCGGAAGTGCTCGCCCAGCATCGGCAGCACGGTGTCGAACATGCCGCTCGACTGCGGGGCCTGGTGGAGACACAGGACCGGCTCGCCCTCGCCATGCTCGCGGTAGTGGAGCTGGCCGAGGAAGCAGCTGGAATAGCCGCGCTTGAAGTTGACGGGCGCGGTATCGATGGTCGGGATCATGACGGCTCCTGTTGGCTGGCCTCGGGCGCGAGCGGCAGCTCGGCGAGGCTTCGGAAGATGGTGGAGACGAAGGCGGCGCGGCTTTCGCGCATCGCGGCGGTTTCGTCGGGGGTGAAGGTGAAGCTCTCGATCGCCTCGGGATCGAGCGCGCCCTGTGCGGCGAGGACGCCTTCCAGAACGGCGTTGCGGCGCTTGAGCACCCAGACTTGCGCCGCCATTTCGAGCATGACGTCCATCATCGCGTCGAGGCGGCGGTCGCCGAGGAAGGGGCGGCCGTCGGCAAGGCCCTCGCTCTTGTCCAGCCAGCGGCGCAGGTCGGTGACTTCGTCGGGTGTCATGCGGTTTTCCTGCAGACGCGGATCTGCAGCGCTCCGGTGGAGGTGGCGGCAGGGCGGTAGTCGGGATCGACGTCGCCGAAGTGCGCTTTCAGCAGCGCGGTGAAGTCGGAATGGACGAAGGCGGGGGCGTAGGGCTCGCCGTTGTACCAGCTGTCGAACAGGCGCATGCAGTGGCGGCCGCTGAGTTCTTCGGCCGCGATGTGCGGGAAGTCGATGATGGTGAAGGTGCCGCCCGGCTTCAGGATGCGCGCGGCCTCTTTCACGACGCCTTCGGCCACTTCGGGCGGCAGTTCGTGGAACAGGATCATCGCCAGCGCCGCGTCGACGCTGTTGTCGGCGAAATCGAGCGCGGCGGCGTCGCCCTGCGTGAAGTGGACCTCGATCCCCAGTTCCCGCGCCCGGGCATGGCCGTAGCGCAGCATCGGCGCAGCAAGGTCGATGCCGTGGACCTCGGCTTCGGGGAAGCGCAGCTTGAAGGCGGTGGTGGACTGGCCGACGCCGCAGCCAAGATCGACGATGCGCTGCGGAGAGCCGTCGATCGGGCACCATGCGGCCATGACGTTGTGCAGGCGGTCGTCGTCGTTGCCGCCGGTGAAGAACACCTTGGAGCCGTAGTGGAACACGAACCCGGCGAGCGCGTCGTCGTGGTAGTTGCCCGGCTGCAGGTGGATGTCCTGCGCCCGGAAGTAGTCGGGATAGGCGAAGGCCGGGTCGATGCGCAGCAGGTGGGGGGCGGCGGCCTCGGCCTGCTTCAGCCAGTCCTCCAGTTCGCCCGCGATGCGGCGATAGGTGTCGCCGGTGCCGCGCCACATCATCATCTGGGTCGAGCGCATCATCCGCCGCGCCATCTGTGCGGCGGGCACGTGGTCGAGCGCGGTGAACAGGTCCTGCACGCGCGGCCGGGGCGACTGCGCGGCCATCCCGGCGCCGATCGCATCGCCCGACTGGACGAGGCGCGGGACCATGCGCGAAAGGTTGAAGGCGCGCATTCCCTCGACGAAATCGACGTAGCTCTCATCGTCGAGGCTGGCCGCGCCGCGCAGGGTGCCGATGGACGGGCGGCTCACGCCGGGACGCTTTCGCGCAGCGCCAGGATCGCGCCGTAGAGTTCCGGGCGCGTGTCCATGATGAGGTCGGTCGCGCCCATCAGCCGCTTGTCGCGGTTGGGGGCGAGGTCGACCTCCACGGTGAACGCGCCGGTGAGCGAGGGCGCCATGTGGCGGTCCGGCGCGTTGACTTCCTTGGTCTGCGGGAAGCGGTATTCCGGCGGGGTCGTGCAGACGGTGCCGGGCTTCGCGCAAAGGCTGTCGGAGCGCCCTGCGCTGACGATGGTGACGTGGTTCTCCGCCGAACGCGCGGTAAGCATGAGTTCGTGATGCCAGTCCTCGCGCCATGCCGTCGGACAGGCGATGAGGTCCGTGCCCTTGCGGGCGAGCACGCGGGCAGCCTCGGGGAACAGCAGGTCCTCGCCCAGCAGCAGGCCGAGGCGGCCGAACGGGAGGTCGAAGACCGGCAGATCGTCACCCAGCGCCATGTCGTTCGAGCCGGGATCGGCGTGGATCTGGCCGTATTCGCCGATCACGCCTTCGGGGCCGAAGAGGACGGCGCGGTTGACGCGCTTGCCATGCTCGCGCCCCGGCAGACCGGCGACGAGGTAGGTCCGGGCTTCGGCGGCGGCTTTGATGAGGGCTGCGGTTGCTTCGTCCAGGCGGGTGTCGTCCCCGAGATCCCACGCGAAGAATTCGGGGAGCACCGCTAGTCCGGCCGGGGCCGAGGCGATCATTTCGCGGGCTTGCGCCAGCCGTTCGTCGAACGTCGCGCCGCCGGGCACGATGGTCGTCAGCGCGACTTTCCCCGCTGGCGCGCGGTCTTCGGCGAGCGCCGCCAGCGCGGCGTTGTCCTCGCCCATCAGCGTGTAGAGTTCGGGCCGCCGCCGCGCCATGCGGTCTTCGCGTTCCAGCGTCGACAGGTCGATGTCGGCGAACACCAGCCCGATGTCGTCATGCGTCGCGCGGGCCAGCGGCATGCCGTCCGGGCCGACCACCTGGCTTTCCCCTGCGCCCTTCACGAAGTCGCGGGTCATGCCTGCGGCGTCGATCAGGTCCTGCAGGTCCTGCCCCTTGACCATGTCCCCCACCCGGTTGGCGGAGATCATGAAATAGCCGTTTTCGGCCGCGCGCGCCGGGATGTGCAGGTTCGCCTCATCCACCCCGTTCGAGCACAGCGAGTTGAGCACGATGTCCGCCCCCAGGCACGCCATCGTGCGCGAGGTTTCCGGCACCAGCCCGTCCATGCAGGATATCATGCCGATGCGCCCGATTTCGGTGTCGTAGACGCGCCCGTCCTCGTCCGAGGGGAAGAACGCGTCGCGCTCGATCCACATCAGCACCTGCTTCTTGTTGGAGCCGATGTATTCCCCGTCTGGGCCGATCAGGTGGTTGACCATCCATGCCTTGGGGAATGGCCCGCGCACGGCGGCGTTGAAGCCGATGAACAGGCCATGCTCGCGCGCCTTGGCACGGATCGCCGAGACCAGCGGACCTTCGAGGGTAACGGCCTCGCGCCATGCGTGTTCGCGGTCGGTGTAGGAGGTGGGGTAGTTGCAGCACTCCTGGAAGTGCACCAGCCTGGCCCCGCCCGCCGCCGCCTCGTCGGCAAGGCGAAGGATGTCGGCAAGAACGCGGTCGGTGTCCTTGCCGGTTTCGAACTGTGCTGTAGCTACCCGTAGCATCGTGCGCGCCTTTCGGATCAGAAGTCGAATTCGAGGGTGTCGCCGAAGCTCTTCTGGTCGAATTCGGCCAGTTCGTAGGTCACGCCCTTGGCATGGCCGATCACGCGGGCGCAGATGCGGTCCTGCCCGGTGGTCCAGACCTCGATGTCGGCGTCGATCGCGCCGGTGTGCCAGAGGTAGTGGTCGCAGACGAACTTGCCGGCGGGGACTTCGATCTCCTCCTCGCCGATGTACTCGATGGCCAGCGTCACTTCCTTGCCGTGCGTCATCTGGCCGCCGTTCCAGGTGGCCGAGGTGGTGAGGATGCGCACGTGCTGCGTGCCTTCGACCGCGCGGTCGCACTGGGTGAATTTCCAGCCCTCGACGACGGTGGGGTGGTAGCCGAGGACGAGGTCGGCGCCGCCGGGAAGCTGGGCCTGCTCGATCGGGCTGCCGTCGGGCGCGATGAGGAGCGACGTCACCTCGTCACCGACCACGCGGCGCACCAGAACGCCCTGGAACTCGCTGCCGACGAACAGGCGGAGGTGCCCGTCCATCGGCATGAATTCGGTGTTCACGGTCTGGGTGACGTGGCGCACCAGCGAAGTGCCGGGGAAGCGCGTCATCGACTGCGCGGTATGGGTGCCGTCGGGGTTGGTGGAGACGATGAAGTTCTCCCACTCGACCCACTTGGAGCGGTCGTCGCTGGGGCCCATCACGTAGCTGCCGGTGGTACGGGTAAGCGGCATTCGGTCTACCTCTCTGTCGATCCGGATGGACGGCCCGAATTGTTGGGGCCGGGTCCATTTGCGGGGTTCGACGTCGAGGCTGCCTCACACCGGGCGCGCGGCAAATCGAGGCTGGTGCCTCTGGTCACCAATCGAGGATTTATCGACTGGTGGGGAATTGCGGTATTGGATGTTGCCGTGTCAGAGCGGCGTCGCGGTCACCACCATGCGGCCCAGGAACACCGGCTTTTCGGCGCCGATGATCGGCACGCTCGGCGGCGTTGCGACGGCGGCCACGCTCGTCAGGATGGCCGAGGATACGGCAAGGGCTGCGAAGGCGGGGAGCAGGCGGGTCATCTGGCGGCGTCCATCGTCGGGTTTCGATTGGGCCGGTATGACGGGGCGGTGTCGCAGGACTTTGCCGCGCCTGCATCAAGCTGTCCGAAAGTGTATTGAGCGGTAATCTCAACAAGACTTTGGAGTCGCGCGGATCGGCATGGCGCTGCAATCGTTCCGCAGCGTGATCAGGCTTCTCCACCTGCCGGTCAGTTGGGGGCACAACCCTGTCATTGCAGCCCCCGCGATGCTTGCTAGATACCAATCTAACGGAGATTGGGTTCATGACTTATCGCCTGGGGGTGGACGTCGGTGGGACGTTTACCGACCTTTTGCTGCTCGATCAGAAGAACGGCTCGTTCTGGCGCCACAAGACGCCTTCCACCCCGCATGACAGCTCGGAAGGCATCCTCAACGGTCTCGGCGCGATCTGCGAGAAGGCAGGAATCACGCCTGCGGACATCGAGTACTTCCTCCACGGCACGACCGTTGCGACCAACGCGGTGCTCGAAGGCAAGGGTTCGCGCGTCGGCCTCGTCGTCACCGAGGGCTATGGCCAGGTCATGCAGATCGCACGCTCGTTCGTGCCCGGCGGCCTCGCCGGCTGGATCGTGTGGCCCAAGCCCGAACCGCTCGCCGCGCTTGAGGACACCGTGGAGATCGCCGGGCGCATGGATGCGCAAGGGCGCGAGATCCGCCCGATCGACGAAGCCGGTATCCGCGCCGCGTTGGAGAAGCTGAAGGCGCAGGGCGTCGAGGCGCTGACGGTCAGCCTGATGAACGGCTACCTCAACGGCGCGCACGAGAAGCGCGTGGCGCAGCTGGCGGCCGAGATCATGCCCGACGTGCCGATCTCGCTCAGCCACCTTGTCCTGCCCGAGATGCAGGAATACGAGCGCACCCTCACCACCGTCGCCAACGCGGCGGTGCGCCCGGTCGTGGGCAAGTACGTGCGCAACCTGCGCGACAACCTGCGCTCCGGCGGCATGGCGGGCTCGCTCTCGCTGCTGCGCTCCGATGGCGGGCTCATGTCCTCCGAGAAGTCGGAGGAGCATCCGGTCGCGCTGCTGATGTCCGGTCCCGCAGGCGGCGTCACGGGCGCGCTGTGGGTCGGCAAGAACTCCGGCATCCGCAACATCCTGACGCTCGACGTCGGGGGTACTTCCACCGACGTGGCGCTGATCGAGAACCTCGAGGCGCGCCGCGTTCGCACCACCGAAGTCGGCCACCTCTCGGTCCGCGCCTCGGCGCTGGACGTGAAGACGGTGGGCGCGGGCGGCGGTTCGATCGCCTACGTGCCCGAACTGACCGGCGCGCTGCGCGTCGGCCCGCAGTCGGCGGGCGCGGTGCCGGGCCCGGTGGCCTACGGCAAGGGGGGCAAGCTGCCGACCGTGACCGACGCCAACGTGGTGCTCGGCTACTTGCCCGAGAACCTGCTGGGCGGCACCTTCAAGCTCGACCGCGAAGGCGCCAAGGCGGCGGTGCAGACCATCGCCGACAAGCTGGGCATCGGCCTGATGGAAGCCGCGCGCGGCATCATCGACATCGTCAACGAGAACATGTTCGGCGCGCTGCGCATGATCTCGGTGCAGCAGGGCTACGATCCGCGCCACTTCGCGGTGATGGGCTTCGGCGGCGCCGGTCCGCTCCACGTCAACGCCGTGGCCAAGCTGATGGGTTCGTGGCCCGCAGTCTCGCCGGTCTCGCCGGGCGTGCTCTGCGCGCTGGGCGATGCCACCACGCGCATGCGCACCGAGACGGCGCGCTCGTTCTCCAAGCGCTTCTCGGAAACCGAGGAAGCCGAGGTGATCACGCTGCTGGAAGAGATGGCCGCGCAGACCACGAAGGAACTGACCGCCGAAGGCATCGCCGACGCCGACGTCACCGTGCAGTTCGAACTCGACGTGCGTTATGAAGGGCAGGCCTTCGAAGTGCCGCTCTCGATCAGCCCCGACGTGCTCAAGGCCGATGGTCTCGCAGGCGTCAAGGCGCGCTTCGATGCCGAGCACGAGCGCCTGTTCACGTTCAACATGGACACCGAGCACGAGCTGGTGAACCTGCGCGCCGTGGCGCTCGGGCCGCTGCTCGAACTGGAGGCGCTGCGCCTGCCCGAAGGCAACGGCGACCCGATCGACGCCAAGGTGCGCGATCACGAACTGTGGTTCAACGGCGCCATGGCCCCGGCCGCGATCTACGACCGCGCCAAGCTGCGCGCCGGAGACGTGATCAAGGGCCCGGCGATCGTCACCGAGATGGACTCGACCACGCTCATCGAAGGCGACTGCGTCGGCACCGTCGATGCCGTCGGCAACATCCTGATCAACCTGGCCTGAGGGGAGAGAACCAATGCCCGCACGTATCATCCAGGCTAACGAAACGCCCTTCAACAAGGTCGATATCGACCCCGTCACCCTCGAAGTCATCGAGAACGCGCTGCGCAATGCCCGCGTCGAGATGGACGCGACGCTGGTGCGCACCGCCATGTCGCCCGGCATCCGCGAACAGGGCGACGCCTTCCCGCTGATCGCCGACCATCAGGGCCGCATGATCGTGGGCCAGTTCGGCTCCTACATCGGCCCATTCCTCGACGGCTTCGACGGCACCGTGGAAGACGGCGACATGATCTTCCTGTCCGACCCCTACTCGGTCGGCGGCGCGATCAGCCACTGCAACGACTGGCTCGTGCTGCTGCCCGTGTTCAAGGACGGGCGCCTGATCGCCTATACCTCGATGTTCGGCCACCAGAGCGACATTGGCGGCATGGTGCCCGGATCGATGCCGATCCACGCCACCGAGATCTTCCAGGAAGGCGTGCGCATCCCGCCCGTCAAGATCTGGAAGAAGGGTGAATACAACGAGGACCTGATCAAGCTGGTCATGCACCAGTCGCGCACCCCGGCGTGGTGCAAGGCGGACCTCAACGCGCTGATCGCCTCGTGCCGCGTCGCCGCCCACCGCGTGGTGGAAATGGCCGAGCGCTTCGGCGACGACGTCTTCGTCTCGGCGACCGACCTGCTGCTTGACCGCAACTTCCGCGCGATGCAGCAGCTGATCGCCAGCTCGATCGGCGAGGAGAAGGTCTCGTTCGAGGACTACATTTGCGACGACGGCATGGGTTTCGGCCCGTACAAGATCAAGTGCACGATGTGGCGCGAGAACGGCCGCGTCGTCCTCGACTTCGACGGCACCGATCCGCAGAGCCAGGCCTCGATCAACATGTTCCTGAACGAGAACATGATGCGCATGTTCTTCGGAATCTACATGATCATGGTCTTCGATCCGCAGATCCTGTTCAACGACGGCTACTATCCGCTGATCGACGTGCGCATTCCGGAAGGCTCGCTGCTCAAGCCGAAGTTCCCGGCCGCGCTTTCGGGCCGCACCCACGTGCTGGGCCGCCTGTTCGACATCCTGGGCGGCCTGCTGGGCCAGAAGACCCCGGAATTCCTCAACGCCGCCGGCTTCTCGTCCAGCCCGCACCTGTTCTACGCAGGCACCGACAAGGCCGGAAAGTGGTTCCAGCTGTTCCAGATCGGCTTCGGCGGCATTCCCGGCCGTCCGCTGGGCGACGGGCCGGACGGGCACTCGCTGTTCCCCGGATTCACCAACGTGCCCAACGAGTTCCTGGAGCGCTACTTCCCGCTCGTCATTGAGAAGTACGAGACGGTGCCGGATTCGGGCGGCGCGGGCCTGCATCGCGGCGGCAACGGCATCAACATGGTCTACCGCTTCCTTGAGCCGGGCGTGATCGCCATCCACGACGACCGCTGGTTCGTGCCGCCCTGGGGCGTCAACGGCGGCCACCCGGGCAAGCGCGCGCGCAAGCTGCTGGTGAAGGCCGACGGCACCGAGATCGTCGTCGGCAACAAGCTGGAGGACTACCCGGTCGAGGCCGGTGACGTGCTGCACTTCATCACCTGGGGCGGCGGCGGCTGGGGCGACCCGCTCGACCGTGACCCCGCGCTGGTGCTGAAGGAAATCGGCCAGGGCCTCGTCACCGCCGAGGGCGCGAAGGACTACGGCGTCGTCATCACGGACGGCGCGGTCGATGAAGCCGCCACCTCGGCGCTGCGCGAGAAGCTGCGTACCGAGCGCGGTGCAATCGGCGTGTTCGACTTCGGCCCCGACATCGAGACGCTGCGCGCGAACTGCCTCGCCGAAACCGGCCTGCCTGCGCCGACCGCGCCCAAGTGGGCTACCGTCGAATTCGCGGAGGCCGCCGAGTGAGCGACCTTCTCGACGACTACAACCGTGGCGGCTTCGGCGGGGCTCTGCAGCCCGGCAAGAAGCCGGCGCTGTTGCTGGTGGACGTGGTCGTGGCGTATCTCACGCCCGGCCAGCCGCTCTACTCGCCGCGCTTCGAGACGGCTCTCGCCTCGTGCGAGCGCCTGACGGAAGCGGCGCGCAAGGCGGGGGTGCCGGTGATCTTCACCAACGTCGTCTACCGCGCGGGCGGCAAGGACGGCGGGCTGTTCTACAGGAAGGTGCCCGCGCTGGAGGCTTTCCTGGAGGGCTCGCCGCTCGGCGCCTTCCCGGATACGCTGCAGCCGCGTGCCGACGAAGTTGTGGTGACGAAGCAGTACGCCTCGTCGTTCTTCGGCACCTCGCTGGCGGCGACGCTGACCAGCATGGGCGTGGACAGCCTGTTCATCACCGGCTTCTCCACCTCGGGCTGCGTGCGCGCTTCGGCGCTCGATGCGCTGCAGAACGGCTTCGTTCCGCTGGTCGTGGCGGACGCCTGCGGCGACCGCGACGAGCGCCCGCACGAGGCGAACCTGTTCGACCTGTCGAAGAAGTACGCCGAAGTGCTCAGCGAGGAGCAGGCCATCGCCCTGATGGGATGAGGTCGCTCCCACAAGCGAGATGAAGGGGAGGCACGGCGCAGGCTGTGCCTCCCTTTTTTTTGTTCCTCCCCGAGCTTGTCTCGGGGAGGGGGACCGCCGCGAAGCGGTGGTGGAGGGGGAGAGGCCGGGCAATTCCCCCTCCGTCACCGACTGCGTCGGCGCCCCCTCCCCGAGACAAGCTCGGGGAGGAATAAAAAAGGCCGGGGTTTCCCCCGGCCTTTCCTTGTCTCGCAGCAGCGCCGGATCAGAACTTGATCTTCGCCTGCACGCCTGCGGTGCGCAGATCGCCAAGCCCCAGCATCAGCGCCGAGGTCCGCGCCGCATAAACGAAGCCCGGCGACAGCGTGTAATTGTCCGAGATCGTCAGCGGCGTCTTGTTGTTGAAGATGTTGTTCACGAACGCCTCGAGCGAGAGGTTGCCCCGCGTGATGCCCGCGCGTGCGTTGAACAGGTGCAGGTCCGGCGTGCGTGCCAGGTTCGCCTCGTTCGACCATACGCCCGACTTGAAGTTCCAGTCGCCGCGCACGAACCAACTGCCCTTGTCCCAGCCCGAAATCTCGGTGCCGACCTGGACGCCGACGTTGGCCGAGTACTTCGAGGTGTTCTTCATCTCCTTGCCGGAATAGTCGTAGATCCCGGTCAGGGCGCTGACCGTGGAACTGGCGAAGGCCTTGATGTCCGAGTCGTTGATCGCACCGGCGGCGTCGATGGTCAGGAACTCGGTCGGGCGCCAGGACGCTTCACCCTCGATACCGCGCAGGTTTACCGAACCCGCGTTCATCGATGCGGTGACGAAGCTGTAGCCGGTGGGCTGCGTGGCGTCGGGCGCGACGATGATGGTCGAGTTGATCTGGTTGCGCCACTGGGCGTAGTAGGCCGCGAAGGTGTAGCGCAGGGTCGATCCGATGCGACCCTTCAGACCGATCTCGTAGTTGGTGATCTTCTCGGGCTTGATCGCCAGTTCACCGCCGGCATCGAAGGCCGCCTGCTGCACGGATCCGACCTGCGACAGGATGTTGGTGTTGAACTGCGCCGGGTTCACGCCCTTGGCCCACGACACATAGACCATGGTGTCGGGCGTGATCTGCCAGTTGACGATCGCGCGCGGGGTGAAGTTCTTGTACTTCGCGCTCGCGAGCACGGTGCCGCCGGTGTAGAAGCCAGCCGGGATGAACGCGCTCGATGCGACGCTCACGCCGGAGGGGCGGGCGAATGCCTGCAACTGGTCGATCTGGTAGCGGCCTTCGAAGCTGGCCGAGATCGTGTCGGTCACGTCGTAGGTCAGGCCGAAGAACAGGCCAGTGGTCTTGTTCCGGCTGAGGCCGCCGGGCGAGAGGCTGGACGCGGTCAGCGCGCCGGTGCCGCCACCCAGGCCCTGGAGCTGGTCGGCGCTGAGGTAGCTGATGCCCGCTACGCCGTGGAACCGGCCGGAGACGTAGGACAGGCGACCTTCGAGCGAGAAGTCGTCGATCTTGCGTTCGATCAGGTACGGATAGTTGAAGTACCCTTCGCCGAAGATCTCGGTGGCGTCGATCCTGCCGTTGCCGTTGTAGTCGTAGCCGCTGGGCAGGGCGCTGCCGTCGTAGCTGTCGAGGTCGATGAAGGTCGTCCAGACCTCACGGTTGTACCCTGCGAGCGCCGAGATGGTCAGTTTGTCGGTGGCTTCCCAGTCGAACGTCGCATGAGCGTGCTTGGTACGGCGCAGCAGGCCGTAGCCCTGCACGCCTTCCGAGGGATCGACGATGCGATTGGTGCCGATGTTGAGGAACTGGCGCACGAAGTCCGTGTTGGTGACGTTCGCGGTGACCGGGTTCGCCATCGTCGGGATGGTGCCGCAGAAGTAGGGGTTCTGCACCGCAGCGCCGGCGGGCAGGCCGGTGACCGGGTTGAGCACGCCGCGGGTATCGCCGGTGAGGATGCAGTTCGCCTGACCCTGGACGACAGTGCTGCCGTTCGGCGCCTTGACGTCGTAGGAATAGAGGCGGGTCTGAGCGGAAGGACCGTCCTTGTCCTCGCTCAGCATGCCGAACAGCTTGATGGTGACGTTCGAGGCCGGGGTGATGGCAAGCAGCAGCGAAGCGCTCTTGGTCTGCTGGTCGCCCAGCGTCACGCCGTCTTGGTTCTTCCACGAACCGTCCCGGGAATACTGCTCGCCGTTGATGCGGAACGAGAGGAGATCGGGGATGATCGGACCTTCGATCGATCCGCGCAGGCGCCAGTTGTTGCGCGTGCCGAGCATGCCGAGCACTTCGCCGCCCCAGTCGTTGCCGGGCATCTTGGTCACGACGTTGATCGCGCCCGCGAACGTGTTGCGGCCGAAGTAGGCGCTTTGCGGGCCCTTGATGATCTCGACGCGCTCCGGGTTGCTGATCGCGCTGACCTGCGAGGGCGAGGACACCGCGACGCCGTCGATGAACATCGAGGTCGTGGTGGCGAGCGTGGTCGACGGCGTCATGCCGCGCATGACGACCTGCTGGAACGAGCGGTCGGCGTGGCCTGACGAGCTGTTGTTGATGTTGATGCCCGGGGTCGAGGCGGCCATGTCGGTGACCGAGACGATGCCCTTGGCGTCGAGCGTTTCGGAGGTGATCGCGGTAACGGTGACCGGAACCTTGAGGATGTCTTCCCCGGTCTTGCGTGCGGTGACGATGATGTCGCCGCCGGTGTCCTGCGCCATCGCGGGAGCCGCGGTCAGGCTTGCTGCAATAGCAATGCCTGACAAGGTGGAGGCGAACTGGAGTTTATATTTGCCGGTCATTTCGTCCCTCAATGTTAAAGGCGCACTTGCGGCGCCAATTGTTGTCACGTTCCCTGCGTATCTGCGAATTTCACTGCCATTGGTTTTTGTAATGATACTATGCACGTTCTGCACTGACGTGCAGAACCGGAAGCGAGTAAGCCATTGGCCGTCCTGTCGGCCCGATCGTGATAAAATTTCAATTTACGATTTTCGGTGAATCAAGAAATTTTTATCGCCGTAAGAATTCCCTTAACTCGCGCTCTATTGAAGAGGCTCGTGCCCTTTGTTCGCCTGTCGGATGCAACGGCGTCCGACAGGCGCATTCATCACCGCACAGCGACTTTCGTGAGCCAGGCTTCGAGGTCGCGGGCGAACTTCTGCGGCTTCTCCCACATCGGGAAATGGCCGAGGTCGGGGTATTCGATCAGCGTCACCGGCGCGTTGGTGAAGCGCTTGACCGAGGCACCGGCGCTTTGCGAGATCACGTCATCGTAGCTGCACCATTGCAGCAGCACGGGCACGTGGACGGTTTCGGCCACGGCGCCGACGTCCGATGTCTTGAACGCCTTGACGTTCGCCTGGATGTATTGCGCCTGCCGGTCGAGCGCGCCGGGCAGGTTGTTCATCTCGGTGATCTGGTCGACCATGCGGTCGGTCGGCTGGAAGCCGGGCGGGGTGGTATCTTCCAGCATCGCGCGCCAGAACCAGTGCGGGCGCCAGTTCGGCAGCACCGCCTTGAATACCGGCAGGCTCCAGCTCAGGCGCCAGTTGACCTTGCGGGTCTGGCTGGGGCGCTCCAGCGGCAGCATCGAGAACGCCATCGCCGTCACGTGGCCGGGATAGGCGCGGTTGTATTCCAGCCCGACGTTGGAGCCGTTCGACGTCGCGACGAGCGCGAACTTGTCGTAGCCGAGTTTCGTCAGCAGGCCGTTCATCAGCTGTGCCGAGCGCGGCGTCGAATAGACCCCGGAAGGATCGGGCGCGGTCAGGCCGTAAGGCGACCAGTCGAAGCGCACGACGCGGTACTTGTCCTTGAGGATCGCGGCGACGTCGTCCCACTCGTGCAGGTTGACGATCGAGCCGTGGAGCAGGACGATCACCGGGGCGCCGACCGGGCCTTCCTCGCGCACGTGCAGGCGCACGCCGTCGATGGTGACGAAGCGCGAGGGGCCGTCGGCCCAGCGCTTTTCCAGCTGCGCACGGTCGGACTCGCCCGCTCCGGCGCGCAAGGCCAGAACGGTGCCGCCGCCGACGAGGACGACTGCGCCCAGCGTGGCGAGTGCGATGCGGCCGATCTTCATGCCGTCACCGCTTCGCGCGCGGGCAGGCCCAGCGTCTCGCGCAGGGTGGCGCCCGGATAGTCGGTACGCAGGCGGCCGCGCGCCTGCAGGATCGGCACGACCTGACCGACGAAGTCTTCAAGGCCCCCCGGCATGTAGCTGGGCTGCAGGGTGAAGCCGTCGCAGGCGCCCGCGTCGCGCCACTCGATCATCATGTCGGCCATCTGCTCGGGCGTGCCGATGAAGACGTTGTGGCCGCGCGGGTGGCGCATGAAGTTGGCGGCGAACTCGCCCAGCGGCGTGCCCTTCTCGGCGCCCGGCACGATCGAGCGGGCGACGTCGCCCTGCGGCAGCAGGGTCTTCGCGAGAATCTCGTCGACCGGGATCTGGCCGAGCGGATCGAAGCCGGTCAGGTCGCAGCACAGCGATTCCGACAGATACTCGATCGCCAGCGCATCGTCGGCAAGGTCGAGGATCGCGGTATGCTCGGCGCGGGCCTCTTCCTCGGTGCCGCCGAGCACGCAGGAGAGGCCGGGCATGATGCGCACGCCGTCAGGGCTCCGGCCGACGCCCGCCACGCGGCTGCGCAGGTCGGTGCGGAAATCGACACCCGCCTGGATCGTGGCGGCGGGGCAGAAGATCGCTTCGGCCGTGCGCGCGGCGAAGTCGCGGCCGTCGGGCGACTGGCCTGCCTGCACCAGCACCGGGCGGCCCTGCGGCAGCTGCGGCCCTTCGCGGTCCATCTCGGCCCATAGTTCGCAGGCGCGGGCGACGACTTCGACGGCGTTGCGATAGCGCGCGTCCTTGGGCGGCAGTTCGGTCTCGCCGAAGTTGGGCGCGGTGTCGGGGTGCGCGGTGGTGACGATGTTCCAGCCCGAACGGCCGCCGGTGATGCGCTCCATCGTGCCGAAGCGCTCGGCCAGCATCTCGGGCGTGTTGTACGTGGTGGAGACGGTGGCGACGAGGCCGATATGCTTGGTCACCGCCGCCATCGCCGTCAGCAGCGTGACGGGATCGAGCGTCGGCATCGCCAGACGCTCGGGCGCGCGGCCGCCAGCCCCGCGCGACTGCAGCTGGTCGCCGAAGACGATCGCGTCGAAGCGGCCCTGTTCGGCCAACTGCGCGACGCGGGTGTAGTAGTCCATGTGGAACACGCCCTCGGGGCGCGCGCGCTCATGCTTCCAGCCGGTCGGGAAGAAGCCGATGCCTTGCAGGAAGGCCCAAAGATGAATCTGGTTTTGCATCATGCGATCTCCGGGATCACGGCGCCGCCGGGCTGGTTGGAGGCGGTGGAAGGGATGGGCAGGCCAAGCCGTGCGCGCAGGTCGCCAGCCGGGCGAGGCGCGAGCAGGGAGGCGAGACGCGCGCCGATCTGCGGCAGCTGCGTCAGGGCATCGCTCAAGGTGAAGTGCGCGCCGTCGATCTCGCGCGCCTCGAAGCGTTCGGCCAGCATGGCGGCGTCGGCATCGGCGCCGACCTTGATCAGCCGCTTGGTCGCCTGCGGGGCGGCGGTGCCGTCGGACACGAGTGCGATGTCGGCATCGTCGATGGCGATCGGATCGTCGCCGTCCACCACCAGCAGCGGATGGCCGAGCGGCGGGCGCATCGCGTTGACGGGACCTGCGACCTTGAAGAACGCGCCCTTGTAGTTCGATGCCTTGACCTTCGATGCGTCGAGGTAGCGGCCGCTTGTCTTGTCGAGGATCAGCGTGTCGCTGCCCCAGCCGTCCCACAACGCGCGGGCGGCGCCGACCATGTCTTCGGCCATGCCCTCGGGCGCGCCTTCGGGGACGACCGACCAGCCGGTGCGCCCGGCGGCGAGAAAGTCCACTGCCGACAGCGCGCGGGCGACGTGGAAGGGGTGCGCCTTCGATGCGGGCACGGTGGCGACCACGCCCAGCGTCGAGGTCATCGGTGCGGCCCAGGCGACGAGCACTTGCGCGTCGAACGGACGCTCGCCCGAACGGCCGAGCATGAGGAGGTCGAACCCGGCCGCTTCGGCGGCCTGCAGCACGGCGCGGGCATGGCCGGGCACGGCGAAGGCCGGTTCGGCCACGGAGGCGGAAAGGATGAAAGGTCTGGTCATACGATGATCACCGGGTCGTGGAGAGGATGGATGGGTTCGCAGCCGGTCTCGGTAATGCGGACGAGGTCTTCGCAGTGCGCCGAGCCGCCGATGCCGGTGTCCAGCGTCGGGCAGTCGACCGAGAGGATCATGCCCGGCTCGAGGACGATGTCGGGCTTGCGCCAGAAACCGCCGTGGACTTCGCCGGGCTCGTCGGTGTGGGCAAGGCCGACGCTGTGCGGGCCGAAGCCGATCGCGGCCTCGTACCCGGCAGCGCGGATCGCGGCCTCGCCGATCGCGGCGATCTCGGAATAGCGCAGGCCCGGGCGCAACTGTTCGCGCACCGCCTGCCAGCCGAAGGCGGCAGCCTCGGCGGCGCGGCGCGCCTCGCGCGTGGGCTCGCCGACGAACACGGTGCGCGCGAAGTCGCCATGGTAGCCGAGGAACTGGCTCACCCCGTCGAGCATCAGCGTCTGCCCGTCCTCGACCTGAAGGCGCGAGAGGTCGGAGGAGACGCGGTCGACGTTGAGGAACAGCGCGGTGTTGCCCCGCGCCGCGCACTCCATGCGATAGAGCGCCTGAAGCTCAACGTGCGTGGCGCCAGCGCGGATCGCATGGCCGACCGCATTGAGGGCATCGACGTTGGATCGCGCCGCGCGCGCCATCAGCGCATGTTCCAGCGGCGACTTCACGAGGCGGATCTCGCGCAGGATGTTGTCGGCCTGGACCATCGCGCCGGGGTGGTCGTGACGCTCGGCGACTTCGGCGATGACGGTGTGGTCGAAGCCGACCCGGCCCTGCCAGAGTCCCAGGCCCTTCATGGCCGCGACGATCGCGCCGCCCGCGTCGCTGCGTGCGGTCATGGCGCCGCTGAGGGTCGTGCTGACGGCCGCCCGGTGCCGTTCGGTGCCGCTGAGTGCCGCTGAGTGCCGTTCCGGAAGGACAGGAGAGAAGGGCACTTCGAGCGCGGTCTCGTCGCCCTCGTCGCCCATGTGCGTATAGAGCCAGACCGCCACGTCGCTGCGGCTGCGGCCGTCCGCCCAGCTGTAGTGATGCAGGAAGCGACTGGTCACGAGGCCCGGAATCTCCAGCCTTTCGCGCGCGATCAGGGCGAAAGTCCCCGGCGGCTGCCCGGCGCGGGTGCGCCCGATCTGCGGCCAGTGGCCCAGCGCGTGGAACACGTTGATCGGATCGCCCAGCACCAGCCCGGCCAGATCGTGCCGCTCCATGACGGCGAGAGCGCGGGCGAGGTTCATCGGCCCTTCGCGCTCGAGCGCCGCGAGTAACGCGCCATCGTCGGGGAGGAGTGTCGTGTCCATGCTGCAATATGAACACGACCGGGCGCGGTTCGCGCTCAGTGCTAAAGTTTTATTCGCTAGCCGATAAACTTTCTCTTCATGTCGTGGCTTGGCGAGCGACTGCGATAGCCTGCCTCTCATGAACCCGACTGACAAGAACCCATTTGCGCAGATCGAGCGCACTTTCGTGCGGCTCGACGAGGGCCAGCTTCACTTGCGGCGCCTTCCGGCCGCAGAGCCGGGGCACACGCCGCTGCTGCTGTTCCACGCCTCGCCTGCCTCTTCTTGGTTCCTGCAGGACTTCATGCTCGCCCTGCGCGCAGCAGGCCGTCTGGGCGAGATCGTCGCGCCCGACACGCTGGGCAACGGCGATTCGCCGCCGCCCGCTCCGGCCGAGCCCGACATTGCCTACTTCGCCGATTCGATGGACCGGCTTTGCACGGTGCTCGGCTTCGATGCGGTGGATGCCTATGGCACCCACACCGGCGCGCGTATCGCCTGCGAGCTGGCGGCGGGCCATGAAGGCCGCGTACGCCGCCTCGTCCTCGACGGCATCACCGAGTATGAGGACGAACTGCGGGACGCCGTCGTCGCCAATTACGCGCCCGTGGTGGAGCCCGACGAGTACGGCCGCCATCTGATCTGGGCCTTCAACTTCTGCCGCGACCAGGCGTTGTTCTTCCCGCACTTCATGAAGGATGCCGAGCACCGCCTCGCCGTGCCGATGCCGCCGCCGCAGATCCTGCATCGGATCACGCTCGACGTGCTCAAGGCGCTGGATACCTACCCCAAGCCCTATATCGCCGCGTTCCGCTACCGCGCGTTCGAGCGCATGGCGCGGATCGCCGCGCCGACGCTGCTGCTCAAGCCGGAAACCGAACTGGCCCTGCTCAACGCCTCGGTGAAGACCGCGCTCGGCCTGCTGGCCGATGGGCACGAGGCATCCACTGGCGGCTCGGCGCAGGCCAAGGCGGACGTGATCGCGCAATTCCTCGCAGCCGGAGCATGAAGATGGACGCTACCACCGCAGCGGGTGCGCACAAGCGCCTCGACATCGGCATCTGCCTCGGTTTCGGGGTGGGCACGGTCGGTGTGTCGATCATGCTCAATACCGTGACCACCTATTTCCCGGCGCTGATGTCCACCGTGCTCGGGCAGTCGCCGGAGATCGCGGGCTACCTGCTGATGGTCTCCAAGCTGGCCGACGCGGTGATCGACGTCGTGATCGGCAGCCTGTCCGACCGGGCCCGCACCCGCTGGGGCCGCCGCAAGCCGTTCCTTGCCGCAGGGGCGCTGCTTTCGGCGGTGTCGTTCGTGATGCTGTTCGCGCCGCCGGTCATGGGGCAGGGCGCGCTGATGGTCTGGATGATCGCCGCGCTGGTGATCTATTCGACTGCCTATTCGCTGTTCAACGTGCCGTACATGGCGCTGCCCGCCGAGCTGACCGACGGCTTCCACGAACGCACCCGCCTGATCGGTTTCCGCACCGTGTTCGTCTCCATCGGCCAGCTGCTGGCGATGGCGGGCACTGCGTGGCTGATCCAGAGCGGCGGCGCGGGCCGCGCGGGCTTCGCGACGATGGGCCTCGTCATGGCGCTCATCATCGGCGGCGCCATGACTGCGACGGCGCTTTCGGTGCCGGTCCAGCACGGTACGCAGCCCGCGACGGGCAAGCACTTGCCGGGCTTCGCGCAAATGCGCGCCATCGCCCGCAACCGGCCGTTCATGATGCTGCTGGGCGCGAAAGTCTTCCAGTTCCTTTCGTTCGCCTCGGTCGCATCGACGATGCTGCTCTACATGCTCAACGTCGTGGGCGTGGGCTATACCGGCCAGATCATCATGGCCGTGACGCAGAACGTCGTCACCGCGCTCGCCATGCCGCTGTGGGTGTGGAGCGGCAAGACCATCGGCAAGCGCCGCACGTACCTTTGCGGCGTGGTGATCTTCTGCCTGACCACGCTAAGCTGGCTGCTGGCCGACAACACCATCACCACCGTCGGCATCATGGTGCGTGCGGTGGGCGGCGGCCTCGGTTCGGGCGCGATCATCCTCATGTCGATCTCGATGCTGGGCGACACGCAGGCCTATGACCGCGTGCTGACCGGCGAGGCGCGCGAGGGCCTGCTCTCCAGCGCCATCGCCGTGGTCGAGAAGGTCAGCTTCGCGCTCGGCGTTGCGGTGCTCGGCGTGTTTCTCCATGCGCTCGGTTACGTGCCGACGACGGGCGGCGCGATCGTCAAGCAGCCCGAGAGCGCGATGCTGGCGCTGAAGGTCGGCTTCGCGGTGATCCCCTCGATCATGTTCACGATCAACGGGCTGTTCCTGTGGGCCTACGACCTCGACGAAGACAAGTTCGCCGCCGCGCGCCTGCGCAGCGAAGAGGGCTTCGGGAACACCGCCCTGTGATCAGAAGAGCCTATACGACCTGCCGCTACGGCCAGATGCATTACCGCATCGCCGGAACGGCAGGGGAGCGCGCGCCCGTCGTGCTGCTCCACCAGAACCCGTCATCGTCCTTCGAGTACGAGCCGCTGATCGCCGCGCTCGCCGCTGACCGTCTGGTCGTGGCCTTCGATACGCCGGGCTACGGCATGTCGGATTCGCCGTCCGCGCCCCCGGGCATGGCGGGCTATGCGGCCGGCTTCTCCGATGCCCTCGATGCGCTGACGGAGGAAGGCGTGCTGGCGGGCAAGGTCGATCTTTACGGCTTCCACACCGGCTCGCTGCTGGCCTGCGAGCTTGCAATCGCCCGGCCCGACCGGGTGCGCGCGATGGGCCTTACCGGCATCCCGATGTATGACGCCGAGGCCCTCGCCAAACGCCTTGCCGATGCCGAGAATTACCCCCCGCTCGACGAGGAGGGCACCGTGGTGCGCGACCTGACGGCGGGCCTCTGGGCCTATGTCGTGGGTAAGCGCGACGCCCGCGTCCCGCTCGAAAAGGCGGCGCTGAACTTCGCCGACAAGGCGCGTGCGATGGACCGCTTCACCTGGGCCTATCGGGGCGTGTGGTCGTGGGACTTCGCCCGTCTCGAACAGGTCTCCCAGCCCGCGCTGCTGCTGCAGCCCGCCGAAGACCTCATGCACCTTTCACTCAAGGCGGCCGCGCGGCTGCCTTCCTGCCGAGTGGTCGAGCTTACCGACCTCGACCGCGACATTTTCGATATTGCACCGGAGCGACTAGCTGATGAATTGCGAGACTTCCTTGACCACCTCTGACCTTCCGGTTGCCGAAGTATCGCACTCGGTCCTCCACCCGGACTTCATCGTTCGCGAAGTGGCACGCCGCTACGCGCTGAAGGGCGACCTCACCTGCTTCCTGCTCTATCGCGGCATGAATGACGTCTACCTCGTGCAGGACGCCGAGGCGAAGTACGCCCTGCGCGTGTGGCGCAAGACCTACCGCGATGTCGACGACGTGTCCTATGAACTGGATTTCCTCGACTACCTGCGCCGCGCGGGCTTCCCCGCCTCGGTCGGTGTGCCGCAGCATGACGGCAAGCTCTACTTCAAGGTTCTGTCGCCCGAGGGCGAGCGTGCGCTCGCGCTCTACGACTGGGCGCCGGGCGTGAAGTTCGGCGATCGGCTGTCCGAGGAAACCGCCTTCCGCATCGGCGCGGCGATGGCCGAAATGCACCTTCATGGCGACGCATGGGCCAAGGAGCAGGCAGGCAAGGACCACACGTTCTCGACCGAGACGGCCAAGGACTACAACATCTGCATGCCCGCGTTGATAGACTTCGTCTACGATCGCCCGGACGACCTGCGCGATTACCCGATCATCGCCGCCAATCTCGACAAGCGGCTGGACGAATACGCCGCTTCGGGCAAGGTTCCGCTCGGTGTGTGCCACCGCGACTTCCACCCGAGCAATGTCCACGTGGCGGAAGACGGCCAGATCACGCTTCTGGATTTCGACGCGGCGGGTGAGGATTTCCTCATGCAGGACGTGCAGAACTTCGTGTGGGGCAACCTCTTCTACGGCTTCGATCCCAAGATCGGCGAGGCTTTCGAGGCGGGCTACGAATCTGTGCGCCCCTTCACGCCCGAAGAGAGGGATGCGATTGAAGTGTTCCTGATGGCCAAGTGTCTGCGCCTTGTCGCAGGGATGGCGCATAGCTCGACGGCGGTGGGACGCGGCACGCTGCGCTTCCGCAATCTCGACTGGCTGGGCGACTACATCAAGACGCGCGCCCGCGCCGCCGGACTGCTCTGACGATGGCCGGCCCGATCGCTCTCGATATGCCTGAGGTCTCCGCGACCGACGCCGTGCGGCCGAACACGCGCGGTGCCTGGACCATGGTGATCATGCTGTTCCTTGCGGGTATCCTGTCGGTGATCGACCGGGCCGCGCTGAACATCCTGGTCGACCCGGTACGCGGCACGCTGGGCATCAGCGACGAGCAGATCGGGCTGCTGCAGGGCCTCGCCTTCGGGCTGTTCTATGCCTTCATGGGCATTCCCATGGGCCTTGCTGCCGACCGCATTTCGCGGCGCAACCTGATCGTCGCAGGCATCGGCCTGTGGAGCCTCGCGACGATCGGGAGCGGCCTGGCGCAGTCGTTCGGCTCGCTCTTCGCGGCGCGCCTGCTGGTCGGACTGGGCGAGGCGGCGCTCGGTCCCGCCGCGATCTCGCTGATCGCGGACCTCTTCGCGCCCGCACGGCGCGGGCGGCCGATCTCGGTCTATATGATGGGGCAGGGGCTGGCGAACGGCATCGCCATCTCGCTGACCAGCCTTATCCTCGCGGCGGCGGGAGCGGGGGCATTCCTTGGCTTCCCGGTGCTGGGCGGGCTGGCGGCGTGGCGTACGGTGTTCGTGATCTTCGGCGCCTGCGGGCTCGTCATTGCGCTCGCCATGCTGCTGCTGACGCGCGAGCCGCCCCGGCAGGGCGATGCCCCCAAGGGCGCGGCGCAAGTACCCGGCGCGGCCGAGGCGGCTTACCTGTGGCGCAACCGCGCTGTGCTGCTGCCACTCTACTTCGGTTTCGCGACCTGCTTCACGGTCGCTTACGGCGGCGCGTCGTGGGCGCCTTCGATGCTGCTGCGCGCCTATGGCGCCACGCCTGCCTATCTCGGTGCGTGGCTTGGTCCGCTGTCGATTCTGTTTTCGGCGATCGGGCCGTTGGTCGGCGGTACGCTGCTGGATCGCTCGATGCGTTCGGGCGACACGCTGGCGCGGTTCCGCATCCTGTCGGTCGCGCCGCTTTTCGCGCTGCCCTTCACGCTTTCGGTGCTGGCGCACGAGCTGCATTTCGCGACCGTGCTGGTCGCCTCGGCCAATGCGGTGTTCTCGGTCGTCGGCACGGTGATGTTCGCGACGCTGCAGTCGGTGGTGCCGCCGCGCATGCGGGGCAGCTCCATCGCGCTGACGCTGGTGCTCAACACCATCCTCGGGGCGAGCCTTGGCCCGCTCATGGTCGCCAGCGTGACCGAGCGCGTGTTCGGCGATCCGGCAAGCGTCGGCTGGTCGATCGCGCTGGTCTGCGTGCCGTTCCTGCTGCTGGGCACCGGGCTCTACGCCGTGGCCCTTCGCGCCATCCGCAAGGCACGGCTGCGCGGCGACAGTGAATGTGCGCGCCTGCTCGCAGGGGAAGCCCTTTAAGGAGATGACGATGCGCTGGGTATTCGGAGCCGCCATGCTGGCGATTACCTCCATGGCCGGCGCTCAGCCGCCCGAGGTGCCCTCCGACGCGCAGCTTCGCGAACGCTACGCCCTCCCGGCTTCGCACTTCGACACCATTGCCGGGGAGCCGTTGCACTACGTCGACGAAGGGCGCGGTCCGGCGATCCTGCTGCTGCATGGCTCCTATGCGAACTTGCGGCAGTGGGACGGCTGGGCGGCGAAGCTGAAGCGCCATTACCGGGTAATCCGCTTCGACCAGTCGCCGCTCGGCCTGTCCGGTCCGAACCCGCGCAACGATTATGAACTGAGCCAGCGCATTGCCGTGATCGACGCGCTGATGGACAAGCTCGGCGTCCGCCGCTTCGTCATCGTCGGCACCTCCAGTGCGGGTGTGCAAACCGCTGCCTACGCCGTCGCGCGGCCCGAGCGGGTCTCGGGCGTGATCCTCTCGAACATAGCCGCCGGGCCGCTCAAGATCGACTACGCGGCGATGCCGCAGGCGCTCAAGGATGCGGTGGCGCAGGATGCGAAGCATCCCGGCTGGCACGAGCCTGAATTCTGGCGCCAGATCATGCTGGCGAACATGCTGGACGCGAAGGCGGTCACGCCCGGACTGGTGGATCAGTGGACCGACCTCAACAACCGCGCGATGCGCGATCCGGCGACCACGGCGGGCGCGATGAAGGCGGCGACGGGCTCGCTGGCGTTCGCGCGCACCCCGGATGACTTGCGCGCGATCACCGTGCCGAGCCTGTTGCTGTGGTCCTCTGACGACCATGAAGTGCCGCTGGAGAAGGACGGGCGGCAGGCGCTCGACCTGCTCGGGGCGAAGGACAAGCGCCTCGAGGTGGTGGCGCAGTGCGGGCACATGATGCCGATGGACTGCCCCGCGCGCTCGGTGGACACGGCGATGCCGTTCCTGAAGCGCGTGGCGGGGAAATGACGTCGTCCCGGATCGAGTCCGGGACGACGCTAAGGCCTCACTTCATCGCCGAACAGGCGTACCAGCTGCCGATCATCGCCTGGCCCTGCGGGTGGCCTTCGGTGAAGAAGTCCTCGCGATCGGGCTTCAGGTAAGACGTGCCCTTGCGGTAGCCCACCAGCACCGTGTCACCCGCAAAACCGGCATCGACGGCGACCTTGTGCCAGTCGATCCGCGCCAGCGAGGTCATGAACGGTTCGTTGTTGTAGTGGCTCTCGAAGTCGCAGCGCATCTGGTCCCAGAGCGACAGGTGCTCGTGGCGCGGCGGTACGTCCACGTGGCACATCACGCCGCCGTCCCGCAGCAGGCGATGGCATTCCTTGAAGATCTGCCGCATTCCCTTGGCCGAAGTCTCGTGCATCACGGCAGACGAGCAGACGAGATCGAAGCTGCCGTCCGCGAAGTCGGTATGCTCGGCGTCCTGCTGGCTGAAGTGGATCGGCACGCCCATCGATTCCGCGCGGGCATGGCCATAGCGCAGCATCGGCGCGCCGACGTCGAGCGCGAAGATCTCCGCGTCCGGGAAAGCCTGCGCGATGGCGACGGTCGAATGGCCCACCGAGCAGCCGAGGTCGAGGATGCGCTTCGGCTTGAAGTCCGGGTAGAAGTCCTGAACGTGGCTGGCGAGGCTGTGCCCGCGCCCGTCGTTCTTCCATCCACCGTTGAGGTTGCGCAGGTAGGTCGAGGCGAAGCGGTCGTAGAGCGCCCCGGCGCGAAAATCGTCCTGCGCGGTATCGACCACGTAGCTGCCCGGCATCCGGTGATGGTCGAAGGCGGCGATGTAACGCGGGATCTCAAGCTCCGGGTTCAGCCGCAGCGAGCCCTTGGGCTCGGCCACCTGCGCCTTCACCTTGCCTGCGAGTTCGTCGTACTGGCGGTCGATCGCGCCGTCCAGCGCCTGCCAGATGCGGTCCTGGTAGGTGAGCGAGAGCGTCAGCCAGTACTGGTGCAGCGGATGCGCTTCCAGCGCCTGACGGACCTGCGCGCTGGAGGTGGGCTTCGTGCCGGTCTTCTTCTCGATCCCGGGGACGATCACTTCGTCCAGCAGGCGGCGGTCGAGCGGGTCCATGTTGCGGTTGGTCCACGCCCGCATCGCGAGGAAATGGTCCTCCATCGCCTGCTCGTCATGAGTGGCCTGCGGCATGACCGCGTGGCCGAAGTGTTCCTGGCGGTACTGTTCCATGGGTGATCCTCCTGCCTCAGTCGCGGGTCACGGCGTCGAGGACGCCTTCGTAGTCGTTCTGCTGTGCGAGTGCCTCGGGCATCAGCTTGTCGCGGGCGGAGCCGAGCACGCGGTCGTAGATCGCCTGGCGATAGGCGCTGCGCTCCGTCTTCGTCTGCGCGTCGGGTGCGAACATGTCGATGTCCGCCGGACCGTGCAAGCCCGCCGCCGCGAGCAGGCGTTCGTTCGCGTCGAGGCGGTCCTTGAGGACCACGACTTCGCCCAGCAGCGCCAGCACCATGCCGGCGAGGGCGTCGGTCGTCTCGCTTTCGAAGATGACCGGCTGGCTGCCCTTGGAGTGCGCCTTGCGGTCGAGGTTGATGCGGTCCGCCACTGTCAGTTCACTCCCAGATCGAAACGGAAGACGTGGCCGGTGCGCGCCACGATGTCCTTCTTGTCGAGGTCCGGCCCGTGGGCTTCCTCGGTCTGCGCGTCCTTGGCCTTGAGGTCGTAGCCGGTCTGGCTGGAGAGGATCACGACGAGGTCAGTGCCGTCCTCCACCGCGAAGGGAAATTCGTGCCAGGTGCCGATGTGCATGGCGAAGCCGGCGCTGCCGTCGAAGCGGAAAGCGCGGACTTTCGACAAGTCGGGCAGGTCGTCCTCGCCGGGAGGGGCCATGACTGCGACGAAGGGCTTGCCGCCCAATGGCAGGAATGCCTGCGTGTGCTGGAAATGGCGCTCCATGTAGCGCACTTCGCCCTGGCGGCGGTCCATCTGCGCGAGGGTGATCTCCACCGGATGCTCGCATAGAAAGCGCGCCGGGTAGCTCATCTTCACCGCGCCCTTGTAGAAGTCGACCGAGACCGGCGTGACCGGCGCCTCGCGGCCGACGATCGCGCCGAACGGCGCCAGCGCCTCGGCGCTAGCCGGTTCGACTTCGAGCTGGATTACCGTCAATTCGCCGGTGGCCCGGCTGTCCTGTGTCATCCCTGTCTTCCCTCTGCCTTTCTGGCGAGGCGAGAATGATCGAGAATCGGAAATCTATTAGGGTGCAACAGTAAATTGATCGCCAGATGGAGAGGGCGGTGCTGCGACCCTTCGACAGGCTCAGGGTGAGCGGGGGTGGTGCAGGGACCAGTAGTCACGGCCCTCTCCACCCCGCTCAGGCTGAGCTTGTCGAAGCCCCTCGGCCTAGCGGAACAGCCTCGGCGCGAAGTCCGCGAGGTAGCGGCGCCAGTTGGGCCATTCATGCCCGCCGCCGGTCTCGTTGTAATGATACGCGATGTGGTAGCGATCGAACAGCGCGCGGGTCGGCGCGACGGTGCCGTAGAGGAAGTCGTCCTTGCCCATCGCGAAGTAGAGCAGCCTGAGATCGCGCGCCGATTGCTTGAGCGCGGCATCATAAGTCTTCGCGTATTCGTCCACGCGGCCCTTGTCGGGACATCGAGAACACGCCGATCCAGCGGAACAGGTCGGGATGCGTCAACCCGTTGCGCAGCGTGTGCGATCCGCCCATCGACAGTCCCGCCATCGCCCGCGTTGCCGGGCGCGCGTCGGTGCGGTAGTTGGCGTCGACGTAAGGGATCAGGTCCTTGATCAGTTCGTTGCCGAAGTCCGGGTTGTCGAGCGTCATGACGCCTTCGCGCAGCGGTGTATGGCCGTCCGGCATGACGACGATCATCGGCACGGCCTTGCCGCTGGCGATCAAGTTGTCGAGGATCAGGTTGGCGTGGCCGACGCTGGTCCAGCTGTCGTCGCTGTCACCCGCGCCGTGGACCAGATAGAGCACCGGGTACTTGCGCGCGTCCTTCGTGTAGCCGGGCGGCGTGTAGACATGGGCGCGGCGCTTGATGCCGAGCGAATTGGACCAATACTCGACGGTCGAGACGGTGCCGTGGGCGACTTTGGCATCCCACGTCTGGAACGCGCCTTCGGGGCCGATGACCTCGAAGGTGGAATTGATGCCCTTCAGTTCCTCGGAGAAAGTCTTGCCGAGCGGATCGGGCGTCTTCACGCCATCGACGCGGAAGGCGAAGCGGGAGGTGTCGGCGGGGACGGGCTGGGGCGTGGTGACGGTCCACAGGCCGGTCTTGTCCTTCGCCATCGTCAGGCCCTGCGGCGTACCTGGCGGGAAGCCCATCGGGATGATCTTCGCGATGTCGGTGCTGGTGAGCAGCACCTCTTTCGCATCAGGCGCGCAGATGCGGAAGGTGACGCGCTGGTCGGGAAGCTGTTCGACCGACTTGAACGGGGCTGGGCCGGAATAGAACGGCGGTGTGACGCAAGTGGACGGATCAAGCTGTACCGGCTGCTGCGCGGTGGCTGGCGCAAGCGGCATGGCGGTGGCGGCGCTCAGCGCGGCCAGAAAAGCGAGCCTGAATGACATGCAGGAATCCCTGATAGATGCAGCTTATCGCTGCAAGCATCAGTCGATCCCAGCTGCCGGCTGCGGGCAAGGAGGCTGCAGTGCCTTGCCCGCCTGTTGGATTTCGACGTGCATGTTCACCTGCCCCACTTCCCCCGCTCGTCATTGCTTCGCTACGCTCGCAATGACGGAGGTGAGGCCATGCCTCAGAACCGGATGATCTGGCGGATCGCCTCGCCGCGATCCATCGCGTCGAGCATTTCGTTCAGGTCGTCCAGCTTGTGCGTGGAGCTGATGAGGCGGTCCACCGGCAGGCGGCCGGCTTTCCACATCGCCACGTAGCGCGGAATGTCGCGCGCCGGGATCGACGAGCCCATGTAGGAGCCGATCAGCGACTTGCCCTCGGCCACCAGCGAGACGGCCTGCAGGTCGAGCCGCTGCTCGGGGGAGGGCAGGCCCACGGTGACGACACGGCCGCCGCGACGCGCTGCGGTATAGGCCGAGGCCAGCACCTTGGCGTTGCCCACGGTCTCGATCACGACGTCGGCCTTCCCGCCCAGATGCTCGGCCATCACGGCCTCAAGCTGGTCCGGGGTGGTGCCGATCGCACCGAGATCATCGGCCAGCGCGATCTTGTTCGGTGCAAGGTCCACGCCGATGACCGTCGCCGCCCCGCTCGCCACGGCGCCCATCAGCGCCGCAAGGCCGACGCCGCCGAGGCCGAAGACCACCACTGTCTCGCCGGCGCGGATCGCGGCGCTGTTGATCGCCGCGCCCACGCCCGTCAGCACCGCGCAGCCGAACACGGCGGCGACTTCGGCGGGAATGTCACGGTCCACCTTCACGGTCGAGCGCTGATCGACCACCACATGCGTCGCGAAGCACGAGACTCCGAGGTGGTGGTGCACGTCGCTGCCGCAGTCGTGCAGACGGAAGCCGCCGCCGATCAGCTCGCCGCGCCCGTTCGCCGCCGCGCCCGTCTCGCACAAGTAGCCCTCGCCCGAGAGGCACGGGGTGCAGCGGCCGCACGAAGGCAGGAACACCAGCACCACGCGGTCGCCGACCTCGAGGCCGGTTACGCCGGGGCCGAGTGCCTCGACGATGCCGGTGCCTTCGTGGCCCAGTGCCATCGGCATCGGGCGCACGCGGTCGCCGTTCACCACCGATAGGTCGGAGTGGCACAGGCCCGCCGCGTCGATGGCGACGCGCACTTCGCCCTGTCCGGGTGCGTCGAGGTCCAGTTCCGCGAAGCGCAGCGGTGCGTTCTCGGCGTAAGGCTTGGCATTCCCGCCCGACTGGGCGAGCACCGCCGCGCGCGTCGTGGTGCCCATCAGCGCGCCCACTTCTTGTCGAACGCCCAGACCTCCTCGAAGCCGACGAGCGAGCAGAATTCCTTGAAATCGAACAGGCCGGGCTCGGTCGGCTCGCCGGTGCCGTGGTCACGCAGCTGGTTCAGCGCCAGCTCCATCGCGCGGGCCGACACGAGGCTGGTGAGCGCGGGGTAGATCGCGAAGGCGAAACCGAGTTCGGCCAGCACGTCGGTCGGGTAGGGCGGGGTCACGCCGCCGTTGGCGATGTTGACCATGACCGGCTTGCCGAAGGTCTCGCAGACCTTGCGCATCTCTTCCTCCGTGGTCACGGCCTCGGGGAAGAGGATGTCGGCGCCGGCCTTGTCGTAGGCTTCGAGGCGGCGCATCGTCTCGTCGAGGCCGAAGCTCTGGTAGGCGTCGGTGCGGGCGATGATCAGCATGTCCTCGCGCGCTTCGGCGGCGACCTTGATCTTGTCGACCATCTCTTCGGTGGTGACGACGCGCTTGCCCGGGGTGTGGCCGCACTTCTTGGGGAATTCCTGATCCTCGATCTGGATCGCGGCGATGCCCGCCTGCTCGTAGCCCTTCACGGTATGGTGGACGTTGAGAAGACCGCCGAAGCCGGTGTCGGCGTCCGCGATCAGGGCCGAGCCGATGGTGCGCTTGATCGTCGCCATGCGGTCCAGCATCTGGGTGTAGCTGACGATACCCGCATCCGGCAGGCCGTAGCCCGAGGCGGTCGTCCAGTAGCCGCTGCCGTAGACGACGTCGAAGCCCGCGCGCTCCGCCATCAGCGCGGCTATCATGTCGTGCACGCCGGGGACCGGGAAGAACTCGCCCTTGGCCAGCTTGGCCTTCAGGATGTTTGCGCTCATGCTTCAGTTTCCTCTGTCCAGAGCCACGGCGCGGCTGAGCGCTGGGCCTTTTCGAATGCGGTGATGTCCTGCCCGTGCAGGGCGAGGATACGGGTGGTGTTGTTCCAGCCGGCGAGCAGCATTTCGCGGTCGCTGTCGGGAACGGTGAAGGCGAATTCCTGCCCGGCGCAGGTCACGGTCTGCGCGGCGAGGTCGATGGCAAGGTCGTTGCCCGTTTTCGCCAGCGCCTGCAGCGCGGCGAGCGTCGCGGGCTCCATCATCCCTGCCACCATGCCGTTGTTGGCGCAGTTGCCGCGGAAGATCTCGCCGAAGCTGGGCGCGAACACGGCGGTCAGGCCCATGCCGTCGAGCGACCAGACGGCATGCTCGCGGCTCGATCCGCAGCCGAAGTTGGCGCCCGCCAGCAGGACCGGCGGCTTGCCCGCAGCCTCGTAGGCTTCGAGCAGGGCCGGCCGGTCATGAAAGGCGAAGCGGCCGAGGCCCTTGCGCTCGGTGTGCAGCAGGAAGCGCGCGGGGAAGATGATGTCGGTGTCGACGTCATCCTCCGCCAGCACGAAGGCGGGGGCGGTGAAGGGGGTGAAGCCGGGCATCAGGCGAACTCCTTCCGGACATCGACGATGTGGCCGGCAATCGCGGCGGCGGCGACCATCGCCGGGCTGGCGAGGTGCGTGCGCGCACCCGCGCCCTGACGGCCCTCGAAGTTGCGGTTGGAAGTGGAGATGGAGCGCTTGCCTTCGGGCACGAAGTCTCCGTTCATCGCCACGCAGAGCGAGCAGCCCGCGTGATGCCACGCAAATCCCGCCGCCTCGAACAGCTTGTCGAGCCCTTCGGCTTCGGCCTGGTGCTTGGTGACGGTGGAGCCGGGGACGACCATCGCGGTGACACCCTCGGCGACATGGCGGCCGCGGATCACGCCCGCGGCGGCGCGCAAGTCCTCGATGCGGCTGTTGGTGCAGCTGCCGATGAAGGCATAGTCGATGCCGATCCCGGCGATCGGCTTGCCCGCTTCAAGGCCCATGTAGTCCAGCGCGCGGGCAGGGCCGGCGGGCACGGTGCCGTCCACAGCCATGACCTGATCGGGCGAGGTGCCGAAGGTCACCTGCGGGGCGATGGCGGCGGCGTCGATCTCGACGGTGCGGTCGAACACGGCGTCGTCGTCGGAGCGCAGGGTGCGCCACCAGGCGACGGCCTGATCCCACATCGCGCCCTGCGGCGCGCGCGGGCGGCCCTTGAGCCAGGCGAAGGTGGTTTCGTCCGGCGCCACGAGGGCGACCCGCGACCCGGCCTCGATGCCCATGTTGCACAGCGTCATGCGCGCTTCCATCGACGCGGCGCGCACCGCCTCGCCGGTGAACTCGATCGCATGGCCGATGCCGCCGCCCGCGCCGATCGTGCCGATCAGGGCGAGGATCATGTCCTTGGTGGTGACATGCGGCTGCAGCTGCCCGGCGTAGTGGACGCGCAGGTTCCGGTTGCGCGCCTGCCAGAGCGTCTGCGTGGCCATCACCGTGCCGCACTCGCTGGCGCCGATGCCGAAGGCCAAGGCCCCGAAGGCGCCGTGTGTGGCGGTATGACTGTCGCCGCAGACTAGCGAGATGCCGGGCATCGTGAAGCCTTGCTCGGGCGAGATGACATGGACGATGCCCTGCCGCTCGCCTTCCAGCGCGAGGTATTCGATGCCGAACTCGGCGCAGTTCGCCTCCAGCAGCGCGACCTGCTTGCGCGCGAGTTCGCCCTTGATCGCGCCGCCGCGCTCCGAGGTCGGCACGGCATGGTCTGGCACCGCCAGCTGCGTCACCGGGCGGCGCACCGTAAGGGCATTGTCGCGCAGCAGCTCGAAGGACTGCGGGGTGCTCACCTCGTGCAGGAGGTGGCGGTCGATATAGATCAGGTCCTTGCCAGCCTCCCCGCGCACGACCGTGTGCGCGTCCCAGAGGCGGTCGTAGAGCGTTCTCGGAGCAGATTGGCTGGTCATCACGTCACGCATTGGAATGGGCAAGAGGCGCCGTCGAGCGATCGGCGCGGCATGTCCGTTCTACGGATAGTCGCGCCCGGTGATGCGCGCCAGCCCGGCTCGCTTTCTTGGAATCGTCATTGCGAAGCGAATCTGTCGCGGTCCGTACCTCTGATCCCAAAACCATCCCCCGCTCAGGCTGAGCTTGTCGAAGCCCGCCCGCAACGCCGGGCCATCTGCTGCATCGCGTGCGGCCAGCGCCTCGCCGCCGGGGCTTCGACAAGCTCAGCCTGAGCGGAGTTGAGAGCGTGGACTTCTTCGCGTCCGAGCCCCGAGTGATTCGGATTCGCCGTTGGTGAAGGAGCCAATCCGGGCCTTGCTTCCGGACGCGAGCAAAGGATTGATCGTGATCAACCATATGACAGGCGCATTTCACCGCGATCCGCTGCGCGGATAAACGCGCACATCCGCCGTTTTTTGGTCGGTGTGCGGATTTTGTGCTCACCCTGCGGATAAAAAAGCATTCGCCAGGCGGTAATCGGGGCCGTAACGATAGCTTCACAAACATCGGAGGAGGGGTCCGATCAAGAACACGGGTTTAGGGTGAAGCTATGGAACGAGGTGTACCGATCCGGGCGGTTTGCCGGGCTATTTCGATACTTCAGGAAATAAATCAGATGGGCTCGCTTTCGATGATGCAGATCTCGAAGCGTGGGCGCATCCCTTATCCCACCGCCTGCCGCATCGTGCAGACGCTGATGCATGAGGGCCTCATCGAGCAGGAGCCGGCGCGCAAGTTCTACCGGCCTACCGCGCTCGTCCAGTCGCTGTCGCAGGGCTTTCAGGCGGACAGCTTCCTGGTGGAACACAGCCGCCGGCATCTTCGGGCGCTGACGCACAAGATCGGCTGGCCGGTCTCGCTGACGGTTCGCATCGGCACGCACATGGTCGTGCGCGATTCGACCCACGCGGACACCTCGCTGACTTTCGAGCGGTATTATCCGGGCTTCCGTCTGCCATTGATGGACTGCGCTTCGGGCCGGGTGTGCCTTGCGCATATGACGCCGGAACAGCTCGACCGCGTCATGGACTGGGTTTCGCTCGTCGGCTCGCCGTCGGAGCAGGACCTGACTGCCTACGTCTCGGTCAACACGCTCAACAAGATCCGCGAAGAAGGCTACGCGGCGATCGGTTGGGGCCAGCACAACCTGACGCCGGGCAAGACCTCGTCGGTGGCGGTGCCGATCTTCCGCGACGGCCAGTTCGAAGCGGCGCTGACGATGATCTACTTCGCCGCCGCCATGAAGCAGGGCGAGGCGGTGGAACGCCACCTCGCGGAACTCAAGGCGACGGCGGCAGCGATCACCGAGGAGATCAACTGCACCGAACTGCCGGACATGGAGTTTCCGGTTCTCAACTGATCGGAATCATCCGACGGTCGCACGAAAAACGCCCGGTCTCACGACCGGGCGTTTTGCTTTTTCGAGACTTTCCAGGACCGATGGTACGGCGGGGCATTCCTCCCTGTCGCGCAGCGATGGGGAGGTGGCAGCCCGCAGGGCTGACGGAGGGGTTTTCTCCCCTCCACCACCCGCTGCTCGTATAACTTCGTATAATGTATGCTATACGAAGTTATTAC